>CAZBBZ010000446.1:0-2606 GCA_964489925.1 uncultured Rhodobacterales bacterium | reverse complement strand
TTGATCCGCAAACCAGCTGCGCAAATCTTCGATCCCGCGCCCTTTTTCCGCAGAAATCATAAAGGTCGCGGCAAAGCTCATGCGTTCATTCAGCTTTTCGGTGAGCGCAAGCAGAGTTTCAGCCTTAACCATATCAATCTTATTGATAATCAACGCCACCTTGCGCTCGCCAAGGCGTTCTTCAAGGGAGGTTAAGATTTTTTCCACCCCCGGCGTCAGCCCGCGGTGCGCTTCGATCATCAGACCGACCACATCTGCATCCGAGGCCCCCGCCCAAGCAGCCGACACCATCGCGCGGTCCAAATGGCGACGCGGTTGAAACAGCCCCGGCGTGTCGACCAGAATGATCTGGCGCTCCCCATCCAGCACAACGCCGCGAATACGCGCCCGCGTGGTTTGCACTTTGTGAGTGACGATGGAAACTTTCGCCCCCACCAGCGCGTTTGTAAGCGTCGATTTTCCGGCATTCGGCTCGCCGATTAGGGCAACAAATCCACAACGGGTCATGACGAGCCTTCCAGTTCGTTAAGTAATAATTGCGCAGCACTTTGTTGTGCGGCGCGTTTTGATCGTTCGGTTGCTTTGGCGGTTTGACCGCTTTCCAACGTCACCTCGATCTCGAAAATTGGCGCATGATCTGGCCCACGACGAGACAGAACCTGATAGTTGGGCGGTCGTTGCGCGCGGGCCTGCGCCCATTCTTGCAACGCGGTTTTAGGATCGCGCGCGCGGCCTTCGGCATTGGCAAAGCGTTTGCCCCATAGATGAGTGATCACCTTATGCGCGGCTTCATAGCCGCCGTCCAGAAATACTGCGGCAATCACCGCTTCCATACCGTCGCCCAGCATGGCCATTTTGCGCCGCCCGCCCGACAGCATTTCAGAGCGCCCAATGCGCATCGCCGCGCCCAAACCAATTTCTGCTGCAACTTCGGCGCAGGTTTCCTTGCGCACCATCGCGTTTAGGCGCGGGGCCAACGTACCCTCGTCCGCACTTGGATCAAGGCGCAGCAATTCTTGCGCGGTGACAAGGCCAAGCACCCGGTCGCCCAAAAATTCGAGGCGCTGGTTATTGCGCGCACTTTCGCTGGCAAAAGAACGATGGGTCAACGCTTCGTCCAGCAAGGACTGATCCGAAAATTTGTGATTAAGCGCCATCGCGAATTGTTCAAGATCTTGTTCACGGCTCATAAGAACGTCACCCCTAAAAGGGCATGCGCAGTTGCGCCAAACAAACGAACAGAATTTCGCCCGCTCAATTTACCGCCTTAAAGAAGCGGTCGCTTCGCCAAGTCCAAAAGGCAAAAATCGAGCTTCCGGCGGACGAGAAAATCACGCGATCAGCGCGGCCGACGATGTTTTCAAACGGGACAAAGCCAATGCCATTTGAGCGGCGTGAATAGCGGCTGTCGGACGAGTTATCCCGATTGTCTCCCATAAAGAAAAACTCGCCTTCAGGCACAGTGAACACCAAAGTGTCATCGCTGGGGCTATTTTCGTTTATATTCAGAACGTTATGGGTAACACCGCCGGGCAAACTTTCAGTGGCGCGATCCTTGACACATTCGCCGCCATTGCGCGACACCAAAGACTTACACCGCGGGGTATTGGCCATCGGGCCTTGGGGACGGCGTTCTTCGATGAAAGGCTCTAGCGGAGTTTGCTTGGCTTCTTCGTCATTGATGAACAGCACACCGTTTTTCATCTGCACCCGATCACCAGGCAGACCAACCAGGCGTTTAATAAACACCGTGCCGTTGTCTGGATGCGTGAAGACAATGACGTCCCCTCGCGTCGGCTCTTTGGCCAAGATACGGCCCGAAAACGGGCAAAGCGACCAAGGGCAAGAATGGCGCGAATAGCCATAGGCGTATTTGTTCACGAACAGAAAATCGCCGATCAACAGCGTGTCCTTCATCGACCCTGACGGAATCCAAAACGGTTGAAACAACAGGGTGCGGATCACGCCCGCGATCAAAAGCGCATAGACAACCGTTTTGATCAATTCGACCAATTCATTGCCTTTTTTGCCGTCTGTTTTGCTTGCCATTTCTGCCTCGAGCCTGAACGCACACTGCGTTGCGCCTTGTGAAGCCTGCCCCGCGTTTAGTCAAGCGCGCGGGCGGGCCTCGATCGTAACAATTGCATGGGCCCAAGGGCGATCATCCGTCAAACTGACATGAATAACCGCGTCGTGGTTGGCGGGCATCAAATCCGTCAGCCGTTTGGCCGCCCAGCCGGTCAATTCCATACGCGGCTGCCCGGTCGAGATATTAAAGACCGCCATATCTTTCCACGCGATGCCCATGCGCAACCCGGTGCCAAGCGCCTTTGAACAGGCTTCTTTGGCAGCCCAGCGTTTGGCGAATGTGCTTGCTTCATCTGGGCGGCGGGCGGCTTTGGCTTGTTCGCGCTGGGTAAAGACGCGGTTTTTGAACCGATCCCCAAAACGGGCCAGAGTTGCTTCGATCCGCTCGATATTTGCCAAATCTGTGCCAATCCCAATAATCATGGCCTAGGCGTCCTGAGTTTGACCAAACCGAGCGGCGCGGGCTTGATCCATCGCTTCGCGCATTTGTTTGATGGCGTTCTCCAGCCCCAAAAATA
>CAZBBZ010000445.1:0-2612 GCA_964489925.1 uncultured Rhodobacterales bacterium | reverse complement strand
GGGTCCATGTCATGCACCGACTTGCCCGCGTCCTGTTCAATGTGAATACGCTCAACCCGCACCAGTCGCGCAATGCCCGGCTCCATGTCCACGATCACTTCGCCCTCGCCGACGATGGGGTGATAAAGCTGGCTGATCTGATAGCCTTGGGGCAAATCCGGGTAAAAATAGTTCTTTCGATCAAAGCGTGAATAAAGATTGATCGCCGCGTTCAAGCCAAGCCCCGTGCGCACCGCTTGTTCGACGCAAAATTCATTCACCACCGGCAACATGCCGGGCATGGCTGCATCGACCAAGCTGACGTTCGAGTTCGGCTCGGCCCCAAATTGTGTGGAGGCGCCAGAGAACAGCTTTGACTTGCTGGCGATCTGGGCATGAACTTCCATGCCGATCACAAGCTCCCAATCCGATTTAGCACCGGCGATGGTTTTGACTTTCGGGTCTTGGGTCGTAAGGTCGAGCATGTCTGGGTCCGCAACTAAACTGGAGTGCGCAACCCTATACTGCTGCTGTGAAGACGGAGCAAGCGTTGCCGCGCTTAGTTCGGCATCACTTGATTGCGGCTTAGGCGCAATTGGCGCGATGCCCGGATCAGCGATACATCCGCATCTTTCAAATCATCGCCAAGCTTCAGCGTTTCTTTGCGCAAACGGGAAAGCGCGTCAGCGGTGTCTTGGGGCAGATGCTTTGGAAGTACAGCGTCACCCATGGTCATGCGAAACGGCTGGCGGTCTTTGTTCAGAGTTTCGTGGAACAAAGTAATGTCGCGCAAAGTTGGGTGGATTGCGTCAAACAAATAAAACAGCACCGAATTTCGCGCCCGAATGTGCAGAGGCACCAGCGGCACGTCATATTTGCGCGCAATCGAAACAGCCGAGGCCATCCAAGGCCGCTCGCGCAGCGTCAACCCATGCCGCTTGGCCAGCCGACCGGATGGAAACACGACCCCAAGTCGCCCCTCATCCATCGCTTGGGCCGTATAGCTGAGCGTTTCGCGGGTTCTCGCCCGGCTCCGCTTTTCGGGACGCCACTCAACCGGGCAAATAATATCGGTCATCTGCGGCAGCACGCGATTGATGTCGCTATTTGCAAAAAAATACGCATCACGACGAATGCGAGAAATCGCACTCCACAAGATGATACCGTCTGCGATCCCTGTCGGGTGATTTGCCACCAAAAGCGCCGGGCCAGTTTTTGGCAGATTTTTCAATCCGGAAATTTCGACGTCCCTCGCGATAAGCCGGGCCATTTGGTCCATAATATCGCGCGCGGGAAGATCTTGTAGCGCTTCGCCCAAGTCGATGGTTTTACGGTAAGCCAGCATAAGTTCAAGGATCTGGCGGGCTTGGCCTGTGCCTAGATTGTCTGAATAAAGCCAAGGGGCTCTTTCAGCTATCAACGGATCAATTCGTTCTTTCATGGCGCACACGGATCATAAATCTGCGACAGTTACATGACGGATGTTCACGCGCCGCGACTTTATGAATCGTTGCACCTGCCCAACCCTAACAATGGGTAAATTATCATAGCCCGCGAATTTGGTCCAATACACGGTGTAAAGCAAAGTGGAACAGGCAAGAACGGGCTGTTGTCACCATGTAAACCAAGCGGAAAACCAGTTGGTTTACAGGCTGTCAAAAAGCTGTGTTTCGCAATTACAGATCCCCAAGTATTCGGGTCACCATTTCCGTTGTATCTTTGGACAGTGAGTTGGTTTTTGAAATGCGATTGAGCTGCGCCAGCGCTTTTTCTTGGCGCGACCCGTCATAGCGCCGCCAAGTTTCAAACACGGTACAAAGCCGTGCTGCGGTTTGCGGGTTCACGGAGTCGAGTTTAAGCAACCAATCGGTGATGAACTTGTAGCCCCCGCCGTCCGCGGCATGAAACGCGGCACTGTTTTGTGCGAACCCCATAACCAAAGACCGAAAACGGTTTGGCGTTTTCCAGTTGAAATTCTCATCTTCGGTCAATTCAGCCGCGTTTGTCAGCGCTTGTTCAGGCGGGCATTGCGCCACTTGCAAAGCAAACCATTTGTCCAAGACGTTAGGCTCGTCCTTCCAAGTGGTTTTGAAATTCGCCAATTCATCTTTTGCATCGCCCGCAGAAATCAAAACCCGCAAGGCAGACAGTTTTTCCGTCATATTATCAGCGGCTTGATACTGTGCATGGGCCAGCTGCGCCTTGGCATCTATGGTGGTCAGCAAATTCAACGCCGCCCCGCGAAGGCTGCGCCGTGCGGCGTCTGGAGCGTCGGGCCTGTAGGGTCCGGTCGTCGCCATGTCGTGATAAATCTGCTCTAGCCCCGTTTGCATATGGCTTGCCAATACGCGTCGCAGGTCGGCGCGTGCAACATGAATACGGTCCGGGTCAGGCGTCTGCCCGCGCGCAAAAAGGCCAGCGGCAATTTCTTCTTCGCTTGGCAGGGCCAGTAACAGCGCACGAAATGCTGGGTCGGAAGTTTCGTCAAGTACCGCCGTTTTCATTGCATCCAAGTAAAGCTCAGACGCCGCCGCATCGCTAGTTGCCATTTGTTGTAATGACGTCATGGCGAGGGTGCGCCCGGCCTCGGATCGATTGAACAAATCGCTGTCATGGGCCAACAAGCGGGCCTT
>CAZBBZ010000444.1:0-2618 GCA_964489925.1 uncultured Rhodobacterales bacterium | reverse complement strand
TTTCAACCTCGCCAATGGCAATCGTATTCCCGATCCATTGAAATTCTTCCCAAGGTTCTAAATCCTCATCAACCCAAAGGTTGACGCGAAACCGACGCGGATCAAGGGTCACGCCGCGCTTTTCGTTCATCGCCCGCAAACTTGCATGGCTCACAATCGAAACCGTCTGATCCGGGTGGTCCGTAAAGGCAACGCCGGGCACATGAACCAGCTTTTCCGGCTGCGCGCGATTTTCTGGGTTCAACGGCTTGACCCACTCAATAAATGCGGCTGCTTGGTCAGGATCATCCGGTGCGAACCGCCGCTCGCCCAAATCCGGGTGGGTCAGGGTAATCTCTGACGTTGCCACGTCCCAAGACGCTTCTAGCGCCATCAATTCAGGCGCTTTAGCGCCCCGCGCAAAATTCGCACAAGCCCCCCAAGCACCCGGTTCCAGTTTCGCCGCTTCATGGGCAACCGCCCAATTGCGATCCAATGGCATGGCATGACCGGGCGACAAAGTGACCTCATCCAACCGCTCTCGCGAATGGCTTTTGATCGGATGCCGCCATATGTCGGTCAGCTTGGTCATTTCTTTTTGGGTTTGCTCTTGGTTGGCTTTTCAACCGCTTTTGGCGCCGCATCACTATTGGCGGGGCCATCATCCCGCGACTTTTTGAAAGTGCTGATGATATTGCCAAACACATCCGGTTTCACCCCTTGCGAGCGCATGATGGTATACTGCTGAATAAACGTGATGGTGTTGTTGGCCACCCAGTAAATCACCAGACCGGATGCAAAACTGCCAAGCATGAACATGAAAATCCAAGGCAACCAGTTAAAGATCATCGCCTGCGTCGGGTCCGTGGGGGCGGGGTTCAGCTTTTGCTGCATCCACATGGTCACGCCCATCAAAATGGGCCAAACGCCGATGGATAGAATACCCAGAAACGCCGGGATGTCGTAGGGCAGGGCGCCAAACAGGTTCATCCAACTGGTCGGATCGGGCATCGACAAATCTTGGATCCAGCCGATAAATGGCGCATGGCGGATTTCAAGCGTTACGAAAATCACCTTATAAAGCGAGAAAAAGATCGGGATTTGCACAAGGATCGGCAAACAGCCCGAGGCCGGGTTCACCTTTTCCTTCTTATACAGCGCCATCATTTCTTGCTGCATCTTTTGGCGATCATCGCCCACACGTTCTTTGACTTTTTCCATCTCTGGCTGCAGCTCTTTCATGCGCGCCATGGAAACATAGGATTTATAAGCCAGCGGGAACAAGATCGCCTTGATCACCAGCGTCAACGCGATAATCGCCCAACCCATGTTGCCGATCATTACGTTCAGCGTGTGCAACAACCAATAAAGCGGCTTGGTAAAGAAATAGAACCAGCCCCAATCAATCGCGTCCAAGAACTGAGGGATCCCGCGGTCATTTTGATAACTACGCAGGGTTTCCCATTCCTTTGCACCCGCAAAAAGATCGCTGGTCACTTCAATTTTTGCCCCCGGCGCGATGTCCATCACCGGGCCGCGCATATCCGTTTGATAGGTGTCGCTTGCCGCCACATATTTCACAACAGAGGTAAACCCGGCCCCGTTGCTTGGGATCAAGGACGTCAGCCAGTATTTATCCGCAAAACCAACCCAGCCGTTTTCAAGGATGTCCGCTTTGTCCACGCCTGCGCGTTCGTTGGGGTCTACTTCCAGATCACGAACATCGTCATAATCCATGTCCCCAAGTTCGCCATCGGTCGAACGCACAATACCTTCGTGAGAGATGAAGAAATTTTCCAACTCCGGCTCACCGTGGCGCGCGATAATGCCGTAGGGCAACATGCGCACGGCAGCACCAGTTGTGTTTTCCACCGATTGTTTGATCGTGAACATATACCGATCATCAAGCGAAACCTCGCGGCGGAAAATAAGCCCCGCGCCATTGTCCCATTTCAAGGTGATCGCGTTATTTGCGTCTAAATTTGATCCGCTTTCAATCGCCCAAGGTGTTTTGGCACCGGGAACCGCGTCAAATCCCAGATCACCCGCAGGAGCCCACCCATAAAGCGCATAGTAAGCATCCGGGCTGCCAAAGGGTGACAGCAGCGTCACGAGTGGAGAGTCTTCGGGCAGTTCTTCGCGATAGCCGCGCAGCTTAAGGTCATCAATGCGACCGCCCAGCAGGGACAAGGACCCGATCACATGCTCGTTTTCAATCGTCACACGCTGGGTTTCGGCCAAAGTTGCTTCGCGCGATTGAACGCCGCCTCCGTCCAAAGTGGGCGTGCCAGCACCAGTGCCATCACCACTAAGTGGTGGTGACGCGGCTAAACCATCGGCAGAGCCTTGGGTGGTCCCATCCGCAAGCACATCATTGGGCGCAGGTGGCTCGGGGGCAAAGAATACAGTCCAAACTAAAATGACCAGAAAACTCAAGGCCACAGCAAGAATCATGTTCTTATTCTGCTCGTCCATTTTGCGCGGGCTCCACCGAAATTTTATATCGAATGCGTTCAACCCCTCCGGACCCAAAAGGTCAAGGTCTAAGGTCGATTAGCAGTCTCAATTAGGGGACTGAACGAATGATTTGTAAGGGGGAGGCGCTGGTTTTTGCGAATTTGGCCCCTAAAGCTAGGCCG
>CAZBBZ010000443.1:0-2619 GCA_964489925.1 uncultured Rhodobacterales bacterium | reverse complement strand
AGGCAAGCCGATGGTCAAAAACCGATCCTCAAACGCGCGCATCTGGAACGAGGCGCGCACAAGGATTGCCTGATCATCCAGCGAATAGGGCGCAAGCCCGCGCGTGCCACGCTGAAAATTCTCGACTTCTTCGCCGATCCAGCGGGCTTCTTCTTCGCCGTCCCAATGACCGATCAAACGGACTTTTTCGCCTTCATCAACTTCCGTCCAAAGCGTTTTTCCTAGACGGCTTTCATTGGCCGCAATCACCGATGATGCAGCTGCCAAAATATGCGGGGTCGAGCGATAGTTTTGTTCCAGTTTCACCACGACTGCACCGGGAAAGTCCTTTTCAAAGCGCAGGATGTTGCCCACCTCCGCCCCGCGCCAGCCATAGATCGACTGATCGTCATCCCCGACCACACAGATGTTTTTATGCTCTGCCGCCAAAAGGCGCAGCCACAGGTATTGGGCGACGTTGGTATCTTGGTACTCGTCCACAAGGATGTAGCGGAACCAGTTTTGGTATTTGGTCAGCACATCATCATTGTCTTGAAAAATCTTCACCACATGCAGCAGCAGATCGCCAAAATCACAGGCGTTCAGGGTTTTCAGCCGTTCTTGATAGGCGGCATAAAGCTCGCCCCCCATATGGTTGTACTGTCCGCTTTCATTGGCAGGCACCTTATCGGGCGTCCAAGCGCGGTTTTTCCAGCGGTCAATCAGGCCCAGCAACATGCGCGCGGGCCAGCGTTTTTCGTCTATGTTTTCGGCTTGGATCAATTGTTTGAGCAGCCGCAGCTGATCGTCTGTGTCCAGAATTGTGAAGTTTGACTTAAGATCCACCAGTTCCGCATGGCGGCGCAGGATTTTCACGCAGAGCGAGTGAAACGTGCCCAGCCAAGGCATGCCTTCAATCGCACCGCCCACCAAATCGCCGACCCGCGACTTCATCTCGCGCGCAGCCTTGTTGGTAAAGGTCACGCAAAGGATTTCGTTCGGACGCGCCGTGCCTGTGTGGATCAGATGCGCCACGCGGGTGGTCAATGCACGCGTCTTGCCCGTCCCCGCACCTGCCAGCACCAGAACCGGGCCTTCTAAGGCTTCGACCGCTTGGCGCTGATCCGGGTTCAGCCCTTCCACATAAGGCGCAGCACGCGCCGCCATAGCACGCGCGGCCAAGCCACCGGGTTTGGTGGCTTGTGCAGCAGCTTCAAAGGCGTCGTTTTCGTCAAAATCGCTCATGGGCGTCACCGTATATTGTGTTGGTCAAAAATAAAACCCATGTTCTTGGAATGTTCGGATGCGATATCCCTTGCTTTTGCCCTTGTCCTTGCGGGCCAGAAAGGGTTGGTTCTGGGGTGAAAAGAGAATTTGCGAGGTCCGGCTTTGCCTATCAATATCCATGACTATCCAGCGATTTCTGACCTGCGCGCGCGTGCGCGGCGGCGCGTTCCGCATTTTGCTTGGGAATACCTTGAAAGTGGCACGGGATCTGATGCGGCTGTGGCGCGCAATCGCACGGCTTTGGATCGTGTGACGATGGTCCCCAAAGCGCTTTATGGGAAATACGCGCCGCAGTTGGGCGTGAATTTTCTGGGCACGGATTACGCGATGCCCATTGGTATGGCGCCCATTGGGGGAACATCCGTAATTTGGCCGGGCGCAGAAAAGATGATCGCGCGCGCCGCACAAGAAGCCCGCGTTCCAATGGGGCTGTCGACCGTGGCGACGCAAACCCCCGAAGTGATTGGCCCATTGGCGGGCGATATGGGCTGGTTCCAGCTTTATCCACTTGGGGCAGATGGGGCGCAGGAAGATATTTTGCGCCGGGCAGAAGCATCGGGCTTCGGCACGCTCGTCCTCACCGTTGATGTGCCGATCAATTCGCGCCGGGAGCGCCAGCGCCGAGCGGGGTTTAACGTCCCCCCCAAACTGGGTGCGCGTATTCTGTCCCAAGTGGCGACCAGTCCGGCTTGGGCGCTTGGCACGTTGCAAAACGGGCAACCCCGCGCGCGGCTGTTGGAAGACTATGTTGAAAGCAAAAATGTAGCGGATGTGGCGAAACGCCTAAGTGCGGATATGCGCCCGAACCCGGATTGGTCGATCATCCCGCACCTGCGCAAACTATGGAAAGGCAAGTTCATCGTCAAAGGCATCTGTCGGGGCGATGATGCGGCGCGTTTGGCAGATGAAGGCGTTGATGCGGTTTGGGTGACAACCCATGGCGGGCGGCAGTTGGATGCCGCACCCGGCGCCATCACCCTGTTGCCTGCAATCCGTGAGGCTGTGGGTGACAGTTACCCGTTGATCTTTGACAGCGGCGTGACCTCGGGCCTTGATGTGGCGCGGGCTTTGGCGCTTGGCGCGGATTTCGTTTTTGCTGGCCGGGCGTTTCTTTACGGGGCAGCGGCCTTTGGGCAAGACGGCGTGGCCCATGCGTTAGAGATTCTTCGCGACGATTTGGCCAATGTTATGGGGCAGTTGGGGGTAAATTCCGTGGCCGACCTGCGCGGCACTGCAAATTTCACCAAATAAGCTCCATTTTTCTCTTGAACGATGCCACGCAACCCGTATATGTCGCGCCTACCCAATGGATGCGGGCGTAGCTCAGGGGTAGAGCGAAACCTTGCCAAGGTT
>CAZBBZ010000442.1:0-2628 GCA_964489925.1 uncultured Rhodobacterales bacterium | reverse complement strand
ACTATGAAGGCGACTACATCGGCGTCGGCACAACGGATGCGAAAGGGGCAAAGCAATGGGAAAACTATGCCTATACTAGCGACGGTGAAACGCTCCAGCTGTTGATGCCGCCAACGCCGGGGGATTACGTCATCACCTATTTCTTGGGCCAAGATCGCAAGGTATTGGTCAACGTGCCGATTACGCTGGGCGCAGTTGAAACGTCCATCATCGCGCCAAACAGTGCTGCGGCAGGAAGCGAGATCGAAATCGGGTGGACGGGGCCAGATTATGCGGATGACTATATTGCCGTGGGGCCAAAAGGAGCGAGTGGATCGGCCCAGTGGAAAGCCTATGCCTATACGAACAAAGGCAACCCTGCGAAAATCACCCTACCTGATGAGCCGGGGGAATATGTGATCCAATATTTCCTAGCCCAAGACAGAACGCCACTGGCAGCGCAGCCCTTGCTGATTGAATAGGCCAGCATCGCTCAACGAATTGCGCCTCCGCTGATGCGGCGGGGGTGCATTTAATCGGCACGGTTTCCGGCTGTTAATTCAGGTCAGGGGGTAAGATCGTACCATCCGCCACCCAAGCGTCAAAAATTGCCAAAGCCGTGTCCGCAAATGCCTGATCATTGATGTGCGCCTCAATTTCGGTCAACTGAATTGGCGCTTTAATTGCAGCGCGCATCTCATCCACAAAGGCGCTTAGGGCATCCGGATCATGCGCCGCTTGGCCGGGTCGGTCCCATTCCTCAACCCCTTGGGTAGGCAAAATGACATGCGCCGGGCTTGCGGATTGCGCCAACCGACGGCCAATTTCGCGGGCGGTTTCGCGACGTTCATCCCCATTCAGCGCGGATGACTTTATTAAGCGATTATGCGCATGAAACGGGCGATCTGCGTATTTTTCCGGAATGTCTTGCCAGCCTGCAAAATCAATCAAATCCAAACATCCCGGCGCCACGATCTGCGGAATGCCCGCCCGACCCGCGTTTAACATCCGATCCGTGCCAGCGTTAATCGCAGAGCCTGCCAGCAAATTGCCAAGTTCGGGCAAGGCAAAATCCATCACGCACACAAAACCACCTTGGGCGGCGAACTTTTCGTAAGCCATGCCCCCCATGCCCGTCGCATGGAAAATCGCCACCTCAAATCCGCGGGTTTCAAGTTCGGGCTTCAAGAGCTTCATATAGCTCAGACAGGACGACCCTAACGAGGTCATCCCTACAATGGGGCGCTCATTTTGAGGCGGCTCAACCGCGCGCGCGGCGCCAAGAACGGCACCTGCGGCCTGACTAAGGGATGACTTACAAACCGAGTTTAGCCCATAAAGCCCGCCTGCCCAAAGGATCATCTGAATATCTGGCGACAAACGCTCGGCCGGGATAAGCGGCGAAAAGCTGACCGTAGATACCACGTATTTTGGCACCCCAAGCGGCAGCGCCTGACACACATCCAAAGCCAAATCCGTGCCCATCGTGCCACCAAGAATGATCACGCCATCAATACGTTGATTTTGATGCAAAGCAGCGGCCTTTAACGCGGCACCCCGCGCCATGATCTGCATGGCTTGGTTTTCGTCATTGCAAGCAATCGCCGCCTTGATGCTACTTTGCGCCGCTGCCGCCACATCGTGCTTTGATACATCACACGGCATCGCCGGATCGCCCAAAACACTGACATCCATCGTCACCACACCCCCGCCACCCGCGCGGATGCGTTCAGCCAAGTAAGTCAGCTCATCATGTTTGGTATCATAGGTTCCAACAACGAGTATAGTCTTGTCAGCCATTGCGGTTTGTCCGTCCCTTGTGAGCACCACAGGTTAGGCAAACCGTCACGCAAATCGCGGATTAACGCAAGCGTGGAGGACGTTATTTCCCGTTCAGATCGCGTTCCCGCCAGCAACAGGACGATTGCGCCAAAGAATGGCAAACAGCAGGACCACCGCCAAAAGATCAGCAAGCGCGATGCCGAAAAATGTAAGACTCAGCATTCCGAACGCGGACATCCCAGCTCCGAAAGCATAAATCGCACCCATCAATCCCAATAGGAAAGCGATATAGGCAAGCCAACGCAAGTGGCGCATCAACCCAACGCCAATCAGAACCCAAACCACAGCACCAACCAACATTTCCATAAGGTAACTCCCGCCCGAAAATGCAATCACGACAAGATGCAGCGCTGCGGACACGAACAGCAGCAAAGCTGCACGGTGATAATTGCTTGAAAGATCCAACGGCTTTCTCCCCTTAATCGTTGTTACAGGGCATACCGCCCACGCCCCATGTCAAAACGTCATTCACATGATCTTGCAACGAATAGGGCGCTGGCTCGCGGCCACCGCCCGGATTCCACGCCCAATGCAAGATCAAATCATGGTCCAGATGCCCAGCGATATCCATGAAGTCGCGTCCCCCGTTGCGCGCCGGATCGCGCAGCTGGTTACACACCTCGTCCGAACTCTTGCCGAACCATTCCGCCTCTACCGGGGCAAGCTGCCATGCCATTGCTACGCGTGGGGCGGCATGGGCCGTCGCGTTGGCGTTTTCCCAATCCGTCGACTTGGTCGTATGACAGGTGGCGCAAGGGATCGTTTCAGCTCCAATGCGGCTTTCGCCCGCGTTCACGTTCATACCAT
>CAZBBZ010000441.1:0-2628 GCA_964489925.1 uncultured Rhodobacterales bacterium | reverse complement strand
CCACCAGCTCGAACTGGATTTGGCCGATGGTGTCATTGGGCGCGTTGGCCCCGCCTGTGTTTTGGTTGATCCCCCCCGCACCCGCAAAGGAAAAGACCGAAGCCACTTCGTCAAAGCCGAGCATCTTTTCTTCGACCTCGCGCACAAGACGGTCTTTTTCGTTCAAGCTCAGATTGCCGCGCGCGCGCACGAACAGAATTGCTTGTTCTGGATCGGTTTCCACGAAAAATTCAACGCCTTTGGAGTTTTCGCCAAAGTAGTCGAACACATAGACCACAAAGCCAACTGTCAGGGCGATGGCAACAAGCGGCATGACCCAATTGCCCGCGATCAAATGAATGAACCGTCCAAACAGCGTGCGGCGGTAGCCCGCTTTTTTGACAGGCTCAAGTCCGCCCCGGCGGAATGAATTGGCGGCAATCGACAGCTCCATCCCCGCAAAGATTACGATCAATGCCCCGATCAGGCGCATTGGCATCGGCTGAACCACCAAAGCGAACAGTCCGTAAAGCAGCGCCGCTGCAGAGGCGAGCGCGATGAGCAGGCGCAAGGTCCAATGCAGCTTGGCACGCATGCGTTTGGATGAGTTTTCCAATGCGCGCGACAAGCGCCCCGCGACGCCGCCCACAACAGGCAGATAGACAAGCGCGACGATCAACGAGGCTGACAGCACAAAGATCAAGGTGCGTGGCAAATTGCCCATAAATTCGCCCGGTATCCCCGGCCAAAACAGCATGGGCAAGAACGCACAAAGCGTTGTGGCGGTAGAGGAAATCACCGGCCAGAACATACGTTTGGCTGCGGATACATAAGCGCGCATTGGCCCCACGCCGCGATTGATTTCTTTATCCGCGTATTCGACCACCACGATGGCCCCATCCACCAACATGCCCACGGCTAAGATCAGCGCGAACATCACGATGTTGGACACGGTAATGCCCATGACCGCGAGGGCTGCGAAACACAGCAAGAAAGAGGTCGGAATAGCAAAGCCCACCAGCAGGGCTGAGCGGATACCAAGCGAGGCCAGTACCACGATCATCACAAGACCAATGGCGGTTAGAACGGCGGCCTCTAGCTGGCTGACCATGCCCCCAACCACAATGGATTGGTCCATAGAATAGCTGATGTTAATCGCGGTCTTTAGTTCGTCTGGCCATTGTTCCGTATGGGTGGCGACAGTCGCCTTGATTGCAGCAACCGTATCAATCAGGTTTTCGCCCTTGCGTTTTACCGCCTGAATAGCAACCGTGCTTTCCCCGTTATAACGCGCGGTTCCGGTGCGATCTTCAAAGGTCAGACGGATTTCGGTTAGATCGCCAAGGGTAATGACGCTGTCGCCGTTGACCTTAACGGGCAGGTCGTAAACATCTTGTGGGCTATCAAAGGACGACGGGATTTTAACCGCAAAAGCACCGCTTTCCGCTTCGATTTCGCCTGCGGCAACCAGTTGGTTGTTGCGCGTGACCACATTAATCAGATCGCCCGCGGTGACGTTATAGGCTTCTAGCTGCAAAGGGTCGATCAGCACTTCGAGCATTTCGTCCCGGTGCCCGGCAAGGGGGGCTTCTAAAACCTCGCCCAAAGCTTCGATTTCGGTTTGAAGGTCTTTGGCGGCCTGCAACAACGTCCGTTCAGGCAGCTCGCCAGACAAGGACAGGATCAGGATCGGAAACTCGGAAAAGTTGATCTCGTTGATCGTGTATTGCTCGGCGCCTTCGGGCCAATCGGCCTCTGCACTGTTCACGCGGTCGCGCACTTCGGCAATGGTGGCTTGCTTGTCCCAGCCGAACTCGAATTCCAGCACAATGCCCGCAAAACCTTCGCTGGCAGTGGCGGATACGACTTTGAGACCGTCAACGTCGCTGATGCGGTTTTCCAGCGGCTTTACGATCAGCTTTTCGCTGTCTTCTGCCGAAATACCGGGGAATGGCACGGCGACAAAGAGCAACGGCACGTCGATGTCCGGCTCGCCCTCTTTGGGCAGGCTCAGATAGGAAACTGTCCCAGCAGCAATGGAAAGCAGCACAAGCGCGATCACCATACGCGCGTGGCTAGAGGCCCAATCGACGATGTCTTTCATGGCCCGCTTTCCTTTAAGGTTGTTGCAGGGTTGCGTTGATGGCGCGCCCGTCAATCACGTATTCCTGCCCGACCACGATCACATCCACTTGTGGTTCTAGACCGGCCAGCCAAACGCCTTCGGCGCTGTCGCGGATCAATTCAACTTCGCGAAACCGGGCAACCCCGTCGCTTGCAATGCGCACGCCAAGGCGTCCTTCGTCATTCAGGGTCAGGGCGGATTGGGGCAGTAAATGCGCTTTTTCACCTTCAAGAGTGATGAAAATTTCCGCCGTCAACCCATCACGGATTGCCAGATTGCCGTTCGGCGCTTGAATTTCCACCCGAAAGGTGCGCGTCAAGGGGTCCGCCGAGCGTGAGATAAAGGTCAAAAAGCCGCTTAGTTCTTCGCCGCTGACCAGCCGGGCGCCCGCCTTGGACCCAATTGTTAGTCTCAGGATATCGCGTTCGGGGACAAAGCCCACAAGCTTGATGGGGTCCAGATCAATCAATTTCGCACAAGGGCTGCCGGGCTGAAGCAAAGACCCCACTTCTGCGGTGTCACTT
>CAZBBZ010000440.1:0-2629 GCA_964489925.1 uncultured Rhodobacterales bacterium | reverse complement strand
TATAGAACCTCCATTAGAGCGAACATTGCATGTTAGCGGCCCCCCGTTTGGGCGAACCTTGGTTGAATGCCGGACCCTGTTTTGGCGTCCGGTGATAATGATATGGGAAGCGTTTTTCGGTGGTTCAAGGGGGCAGACGCAGGAATTTCTTGAGCAACTAGCCAGCCCGCTGGATCGGTCTGGCGATGGACCGGCGCTTCGCTTTGCTCCGGTCTGGGTCATCAATCAAAGTTCGCTTAATCGCGCTTTAATGCGCTTCGGCCCAATTCGCGCCTTGGCCTGCGTCAACAATGAGCGGAACAGCGATATCAACCGCTGGCATGGCGGCGTTTTCCATTACGCCTTTGACAGCGGCGATAGTATCCTCAACGGCGCTTTCCTTGACCTCGAAGATCAGCTCATCATGCACTTGCAGCAACATCTTGGCGGGCAATCCCGCAATTGCATCCGGCACCCGGATCATCGCGCGGCGGATCACATCAGCGGCGGTGCCTTGGATCGGCGCATTGATTGCCGCGCGTTTTGCAAAGCCCGCTTGTGGGCCTTTGGCGTTGATTTCGCTCGTGTGGATTTTGCGGCCAAACAGGGTTTTGACGAAGCCGTGTTCTTTGGCGAAGGCCACCGTGTCGTCCATATAGGTGCGGATGCCGGGGAAGCGTTCGAAGTAACGGTCGATAAAGCCTTGGGCCTCGCTGCGAGGGATGCGCAGGTTGCGGGCCAAGCCGAAGCCGGAAATGCCGTAAATCACGCCAAAGTTAATCGCCTTGGCTTGGCGGCGCACCATCGGGTCCATGTCTTCGAGTGGAACATCAAACATTTCTGAAGCGGTCATCGCGTGGATGTCATGCCCGGCGGCAAAGGCGTCTTTGAGCGCGGGGATGTTGGCGATATGCGCCAAGATACGCAGCTCGATCTGGCTGTAATCAAGGCTCACCATGACGTTGCCGGGTTCAGCGACAAAGGCTTCGCGGATGCGGCGCCCTTCTTCGGTGCGCACGGGGATGTTTTGCAAATTCGGCTCGGTCGAGGCGAGCCGCCCAGTGTTAGCACCCGCAATCGAATAGCTGGTGTGAACGCGGCCTGTGTCCGGGTTGATGCGTTCTTGCAAGCTGTCCGTATAGGTGGATTTCAGCTTTTGCATCTGGCGATAATCCAGCACGCGGGCGGGAAATTCATGTTCCGTCGCCAAATCTTCCAGCACATCGGCAGGGGTGGACCATTGCCCGGTCTTGGTCTTTTTGCCCCCCTCCAGTCCCAAGGTTTCAAACAGAATGCTGCCCACTTGCGCAGGCGATTGCACGTTAAACGGTGTACCCGCCAGTTCGTGCATTTCCGCTTCTAGCCCGGCCATTTTTTGCGCGAAGTTGTTGGACATGCGGGACAGGTGATCGCGGTCAACCTTGATGCCGTGCATTTCCATTTGCGCCAGCACCGGGATCAGCGGGCGTTCGAGGGTTTCATAGACTGTCGTGGTCTGTGCGCGGTGCAGACCCGGCTTAAACGTCTTCCACAAACGCAGGGTGATATCCGCATCTTCGGCAGCGTATTTCGTCGCCTCTGCAACCGGAACCTTGTCAAAGGTAATCATCGATTTGCCAGAGCCAAGTAGCGATTTGATCGAGATCGGTTTGTGGTTCAGATAGCGATCCGACAGCGTGTCCATGCCGTGATTATGCATGCCGCCGTGCATGGCGTAACTAAGCAGCATGGTGTCTTCGACCGGGGCAAGTTCAACGCCGTAACGCCGCAGGATTTTCAGATCGTATTTGGCGTTTTGCAGGATTTTCAGAACGCTTGGGTCTTGTAGCACGGGTTTGAGCAAGCCTAGCGCCTGTTCCAAATCCATCTGGTCCGTCGCGCGAGTGGCGCCGCCCAAAAGATCATCCTCGCCTGAAAAATGGGCAAGTGGGATGTAGCAAGCTTTGCCCGGCTCTACGCATAGAGAAATGCCGACCAGTTCAGCCCGCATTTCATTGAGCGAGGTGGTTTCCGTATCAATGGCCACGAAACCACGTTCGCGAATGGCGGCGATCCAAGTTTCCAGCGCGGCCACGTCGCTGACCTGTTCATATTTTTCAGGATCAATCGGTGTGGAAAGGGAGGCATCGATACCGCTTTCTTCGCCTTCGGCTTTTTCAGGTTCTTTGATGTCGGGCGTTTCCACGCCAAACTTAGAAGCAAGCCGCGTGGTGAGCGTGCGGAATTCCATTTCGGCGAGAAACCCGAGCAAAGCTTCTGGTTCCGGCGCGCGCACGTCGAAGTCTTCGAGCGGAGTATCAAGCGGGGTGTCTTGGTCCAGCGTCACAAGCTGGCGGCTAATGCGGATCAGCTCGGCATTGTCGATCAGGCTTTCGCGGCGCTTGGGTTGTTTGATCTCGCCCGCGCGCTCCAACAGCGTATCAAGGTCGCCGTATTCGTTAATCAGCAAGGCGGCGGTTTTCACGCCAATCCCCGGCGCGCCCGGCACGTTATCCACGCTATCACCTGCAAGCGATTGCACATCCACCACACGGTCCGGGCCAACGCCGAATTTCGCTTCGACTTCTTCCACGCCGATACGCGCGTTTTTCATGGCGTCGAACATTTCAACACCGCCACCCACAAGCTGCATCAAATCTTTGTCCGAGGA
>CAZBBZ010000439.1:0-2640 GCA_964489925.1 uncultured Rhodobacterales bacterium | reverse complement strand
ATATCGCCGGGCGCAGCGGTGTGCGCACCGTGACGACGGGGATGAAGTTTAACGGCACCCCGCCCCAAAGCAGCGCGCCACCCCCAACCCTTGGACAGCATAATGACGAAATTTTTGGTGCGATTGGACTTGATGAGGGTCAACGCAAGCATTTGCGCGACAAGGGCGTGATTTAGACGATTGGCAAAGGAACGACTGTGGCGGCTCTAAAGATATCAAACAAGGATGCCCGCGCACTTTGGCTAACCGCGCATGGGCTGGCGGATGCCCCTGTTGGCCCGCTCGATCTGATCGGCATCATCCGCAAGCTGGGCTTTGTGCAGCTAGATACGATCCAAGTCGTGTCCCGCGCCCATCATCATATTATATGGAACCGCAATCAAAACTACCGCGAGCCGATGCTTGATACGCTGATGGCCAAAGATCGTTTGATATTTGAACACTTCACCCATGACGCAAGCGTGTTGCCAATGGCGTTTTTGCCGATGTGGCAACGCCAGTTTGCCCGCATGAAAGCCAAACTGGAACGCTCAAGCTGGTACGGCAAGGTGGATGCCAAACTTATGCGCGACATCCGCCAGCGCATCGCCGACGAAGGGCCGTTGTCGACCCATGCCTTTGACACACAAAACGATAACCCCAAGGAAATGTGGGCGCGCCCACCACATAAAAAGGCGCTCGATTTGATGTGGTACGCGGGCGCGCTTGCGACCTGTCACCGCGATGGGTTCATCAAATACTATGATCTAGCGGAGCGCATATTCCCCGCAGAATTGACCGCGCAAACCCTGAGCGACGAGGCGCAGATTAACTGGCTATGCACAAACGCGCTGGATCGCATCGGCTTTGGCTCTTTGGGGGAAATTCGCAAATTTTGGGATGCCTGCGAAGTGAAAGAGGTCAACGAATGGGCAAAACGCGCCGCCGATGATCTGGTCCCGGTCGAGGTGCAAGGCGCGGATGGCAATTGGGTTGCAGCGACCGCCTGCCCGGACATCGAGGATCGGATTGCGCGCCTTAAACCGCCCACCGCGCGCTTGCGCATTTTGAACCCATTTGATCCCGCGATCCGCGACCGGGTGCGGCTGAACCGCTTGTTCGGGTTTGAATACACTGTCGAAATGTTCGTCCCCGCGCCCAAGCGCAAATGGGGTTACTATGTCTACCCGCTGCTGGAAGGGAACCGTTTTGTGGGCCGGATCGAAGCGAAAGCGGATCGCGCAAAAGGCTGCTTGAATGTGCTTAATCTTTGGTTTGAACCCGGCGTTCAAGACACCAAAGCACGACAGACTAAGCTTGATGCAGAGCTTGCGCGCTTAGCGAAACTCGCCGGAGTGGAACGGGTGGTTTGGGCTTGATTGCGCGTTAACCGCGCGGCTTGCGCATCCTCAATAAAGAGCTGACCCGCGGCATGATCCCGGTATCCACCCGCGACTTTGTGCGCGAAACTGGACGGTTCGGGGACGCATCTGAAAAAGTTTCGCGCAAAACCACATACAAACCGCTTAACACGATAATTCCAACGCCAATGACCGTGCGAAAATCCATGGTTTCCCCAAAAAACATCGCCCCGAAAATCGCGGCCCAGATGATCTGTGAATACTGCATGGGCGCGACAATTGCCGCATCTGCCGTGCGATAGGCTGCGATCATCAGCAACCCGGCGGCAAACGCCAGCGCAGAAATCGCGCCAACCATCCCAAAGTCTGACAAGGGCATGGGCTTATAAACGAACGGCAAAAACGCCGACATAATCGCAAAGTTAAGGATCATCGGATAGATCATCAAAACAACCGTGCGTTCCTCCCGCCCAATCTTGCGCACAATCACCGACGCCAAAGCATGACCAAATGCGGCGACAATCGCCGCGTAATGCCCGGCTTCGAGCGTTGTCGTTCCGGGACGTAGCACCACCAGAACCCCGCAAAACCCGATGATGATGGCGGCCCAACGATGAATGCCGACTTTCTCTTTCAGAATTGGGATAGAGATCATCGTGATTAGAAAAGGAGAGGCGAAAAAGATCGCGTAGGTTTGCGCCAAGGGCAGACGCGAAAAGGCAAAAAACGCGCAAAACGCCGTGGTGACAGCGGCGATCGTGCGCAGCGCGCTCCAATAGGGGTGAACGGGTAGGAAATTGCGCTCTACCCGGTCGGCCAAGGTCATCAGCGTGACCAGCGGAAACGTCAGTAGCACACTGAAAAAGATGATCTGAAACGGCTGGTAGCGCCCGCCAAGCATTTTGACCAAAACGTCATGGCTTGAAAAAATCGCAAAGCTCAAAAGGGCAAAGCCCACACCGGTTAGAGTGGACTTTCCCATGTTATGTCAGCTTCCAAACGGGCGCTGAACTCAAGCTAATGCGCCGAGTTTCGCGATAATCGCATCGCCCATTTCAGTTGTCGAAATCGGTGTGCCGCCTTCTGGACCCAACAGATCGCCCGTGCGGGCGCCATCGGCTAGAACCGCTTCGACCGCATCCTCGATCAAAGTGGCCTCATCGCCCGCATCAAAGGAATAGCGCAACGCCATCGCAAAGCTAAGGATACAGGCGATTGGGTTCGCCTTGCCTTCGCCAGCAATATCAGGGGCGGAGCCATGCACCGGCTCGTAAAGCGCTTTCGGGCGACCATTGGCCAT
>CAZBBZ010000438.1:0-2647 GCA_964489925.1 uncultured Rhodobacterales bacterium | reverse complement strand
TCGATGGAAACTTAGTAGCGCGGCTTCAAGGTGTAGCTGCCTTCGATCTTTCCGCTGGATATGTCTCATATGTCTATGACGACGGCGCGGCCAACGCTGCAAACCCGCCAGCTGCATCGGCCACTCTTTCATCCATAAACCCCTTCACGGTTGAGACCTTTCTCCCCACTGCTACCAACGACTATTTGGTTGCCTTCTTCGGAAACGCCGTTGATAAGCTGGACAATGACGCAGGGAATTTCGTCACGATCACAGATGTGAAATGGGAGGGCGATCTGCGCTCTTTCGGCTTGCATGAAAACGCCCCTTTCTGTCTTGGCGATGGGATTGTTCTGTCTACCGGCGATGCCCAGCAAATCCCCGGCACTAACTTGATCGACGGCGCAGATGCGCCACAACCATCGCAGTTTGGCGCGGCAGAGCTGAGCTTTACCGAGATCGGCACCACGGCAGATGGCTCGGTCATCTTCCGCGCCGAGATTCCCAATATTCCCGGCGGTCTGAACAGCATCACTCTGCGCGACAGTAACAACCAAGAGGGCTCCTCGGGTCGGTTCTCGGGCTTTGATCTGGATGGCGTCATGTTAAGCCGCTCCGAGATTACGTCTGTAACACCAACCACTGATTTTGCCGCACTGGACGTCATCGACTTCAGCCCCTTTGGTGCCAAATTCACACCCGGTCACATGCGCGACGGGCCAGCCTTGCAACAGGCCACGGCACTTGAAGGCACCTTTGCCACCTATATCAACGAAGGCTCGGCCCGATTGGGAGCGTTTGATTACGACGGCAACACGGCCAACGGCGGCGCGTTTTCAATGGGCGACGGCGGTGCCTTGACGCTTGATCTGACCGAGACCGTGGACACCGACACGCCGCTATACCTTTACGTGGCCGATGCCTTTGGTGCCGGGGAAACCCTTGCAGGCTCGATCACCGCGTCAGACGGCCACTTTGCACGCGAAGGCGATCTTTCCACGGATGTGGGCACACCGGGTGGGCGAGATGAAACCGGAATGTCGGTGACCTTCGAGTATGATTTCGCCGCCGGAAACGCCCCTGCTGAAATGGTTGATCTGTTCAATCTGGTGATCGTGACCGAGGAATTGCCCGAGGCAGGCGGCACTTTCGATCCTGACCTTATCGACATAAAGATCAATGGTCTCTCAGCGGCACTATTGTCGGATGGGCGGCAGGCAACGCTGTCGAACCTGTCGCAATCGCCCTATTCGTTCCACCAAGATATTTTCCCAAATCTTGTCGGCAGTGGCCCTTATGCAGACGCGATGCGGGCAGATGCCTACACATCGGTGCTGCGGGTCTCTGGTCTGGTGAACGATGGGACCAACAAATTCGAATTCAACGTCGCTGACGGCAGCGATGCGCTTTTGGACACGGCGATCTTCCTTGCGCCCATTATCGAGACGATCGTGAACGGCGACAACGGGCCAGATGCGCTTGATGGCGACGAGAATGACAATGTGTTCCGCGGCTTCACCGGGGCAGACACGCTTCAGGGCTTTGGCGGGGGTGACACCTATAAATATGAGGCGGGCGAGGTTGATGGCGACATTATCCTAGAGACCTTGCATAGCGCGCCGGGCTGTTTGCCCGACGAGATTATACTCGGCCCCGGCATTACGGACGCGCCCACGTTCTTGCGCGCAGGTAGCGCCGGCCAAGACCTTCAAATCACCGTCGGCGCTGAGGTTATGACCGTGCAAGGTCAATACGCGGGCAATTCTATCACGCCACGGGTTGAGGTCATTACCTCCGCTCTAATCGGCGAGAGCCTTGATCTGACCGGAGCGCTGGTATTCACCGGCACAGATGGCGATGACACTGGCACCTCGCGTCTTGCTGGCACAAACTTGAATGACACGTTGGTGGGCGGCATTGGCTCGGACGCTTTGGAAGGCTTTGGCGGTGATGACGCTTACCGCTTTACGACAGCCGATTTGGACGGATCGAGCTTGGATATTATCTCCGAGGCGGTGAATGGCGGCGACGACATCATCACCTTCCTTGGCACCGGACCCTCAGAAATTCTGTTCACACGGGGTGGTCCTGCCAATAATGCGCTGGTGATTTATTTCGATGCGGCAAATTTTTCCGAAGGGATCCTGATTGAAGGCCAATACGCCGACGCATTAGTAACGGCGCGCGTTGAAACTTTGCGGGTCGACGGCATGTCCATCGATTTGACCAAAGGCTTGCATTTTCAGAGCGCAATCGGCGGCACTCTTGCAGGCACCTATTTCGACGACACGCTCGAAGGCTCAAGCGGCGACACTCTTAAAGGCAGTGGGGGGAATGACATTTACCTAGTCACCGCAGCAACCTTGTTCGAAACTGTGATAGACGAAACTGAATATGGTGGTTTCGACACGCTCGCGTTTACGGACGAAACGAGTGCTGCTGATCTGAGTTTCAAGTTAGTGGACGGGGACGACTTAGAGATTCTTCACAGTTCCGGCGCGGCATTGTTGGTCACAGATCAATATGCAGATGATCGGACACGGTTGGAAGCCATCACTTTTGCAGATGGAGCGACCATTGACTTGGCAACGATCACTGCCCCAACTGCCGATATCACCCTGACGCTAGACGTGATTGATAGCGGTGAGTACGGCAACAAGTACAACGG
>CAZBBZ010000437.1:0-2648 GCA_964489925.1 uncultured Rhodobacterales bacterium | reverse complement strand
ACCCAGAATTACAGGCCGATTGCAGAATATGCATGGATTGCGCTTCCCAAGCATGCTTTTCGCCCGAGCGCCGCGACTTATAGAACCCGCCAATCGGCAGCACATTATCCGCCACGCCAAAGGCCGTGTCGTGGATCGCTTCCACCTTGCCTTGCACGCCTGACACGCCGATCCCGGAAATCCGGCTCAGCATCCCGGGGAAATATTCCGCAACCATCGCGCGGGATAGACCCACCGCTTCAAAGTTCAAACCACCGCGATAGCTGGAAATCACCGAAATCCCCATCTTCGCAATAATTTTCAGCAACCCCGCATCAATCGAGGCTTGGAAGTTTTTCACCGCATCCGCCAGCGTGCCTTCAATCAGGTCACGCTCAACCCGATCCGCGATGGTGTCTTCCGCTAAATAGGCGTTCACGGTCGTGGCACCAGCGCCGATGAGAACGGCAAAGTAATGCGGATCGATACATTCCGAGCTGCGCACATTCAGCGAACAGAACGTCCGCAGACCCTTATCCGTCAGCCAGCTATGCACCGCCGAGGTGACCAAGATCATCGGCATCGCCACATGATCCTCGTCCACACCACGATCGGTCAGCACAATATGGTTCGCGCCCGCCCGCACCGCTTCTTCGGCATCGCTGCGCACATGGTGCAGCGCTTCGCCCAAAGACGCGCCTTTCTTGAACACACACGGAATTTCCGCAACGGATTTGCCGAACAGTTTCACCATCGCTTCGAACTGCCCGTTCGATACAAACGGGCTGTCCAGCGTCAGAATTTCGGTCTGGCTGTTGTCTTCGTCCAGCACGTTTTTCAGATTGCCAAAGCGGGTCTTCAGGCTCATCACCCGCGCTTCGCGCAAGCTGTCAATCGGCGGATTGGTAACTTGGCTAAAGTTCTGCCGGAAAAAATGGCTGAGCGGACGGTACTTTTTGGACAACACAGCCGAAGGCGTATCATCGCCCATAGAGCCAATCGCCTCTTTCCCATCTTCGGCCATCGGCGCGAGGATCATCTCGATTTCTTCAACCGTAAAGCCCGCTGCAATCTGGCGACGCCGCAAATCTTCGCCATCAAAACGCGCAGGCTTGGCCGCAGCATCCGTGTCATCGAGCGACACGATAGAGCCGACCCAATCGGAAAACGGCAGCGCCTTGGCCAATTTATCTTTGATTTCACGGTCGTGGTAGGTCACGCCCTTTTTCATATCCACAGCCAGCATCTGACCGGGCCCAAGCGCGCCTTTTTCGACGACTTCAGTTTCTTCAACCGGCACCATCCCGGTTTCTGATCCAGCAATCACCAAGCCATCGCCAGTAATCACATAACGAATTGGCCGCAGCCCATTGCGATCAAGCCCGGCACAAACCCAGCGCCCATCGGTCATCGCCAAGGCCGCCGGACCATCCCAAGGTTCCATCACCGAATTGCAGTAGGAATACATGTCCTTCCAAGCCTGCGGCATGCCTTTGCCTTTGGCATAGGCTTCCGGCACCAGCATGGTTTTGGCCATCGGCGCAGAACGCCCCGCGCGGACCATGACTTCAAAGACGCTATCCAAGGCCGCGGAATCTGACGCACCATGGGCCACAACTGGTTTGATATCATCGGCCAAATCGCCGAATTCTTCGGAGGCCAGCAAAATCTCGTGGCTTTTCCTCCAGTTCAGATTGCCCTTCAGCGTGTTGATCTCACCGTTATGGGCCAACATGCGGAACGGCTGAGCTAACCACCACTGCGGGAAAGTATTCGTGGAATACCGCTGGTGATAAATCGCAAAGGCCGACACGAAACGCTCGTCCTCAAGGTCTGGGTAGAACACGCTGACCTGCTCGGCCAACATCATGCCTTTGTAGATCACCGACCGACACGACAGCGAGCAGACGTAAAGCTCTTGCACGCGGGCCGCCATTGCCGCTTTTTCGATGCGACGACGGATCACGTACAATTCACGCTCAAAAGTTTCCTCATCAACGCCTTTGGAATTGCTAATCAGGATTTGCTCGATCTCAGGACGGGTCGCGGCGGCCTTTTCGCCAAGCACGCTGATGTCCGTCGGCACATGGCGCCAGCCATAGATATAGTAGCCCATGCGCAAGACTTCAGTCTCGACAATTGTACGACATGTTTCTTGCGCGCCAAAATCGGACCGCGGCAAAAACACCATGCCCACGGCTAGCAATTCTTCGCCCGGCTCATGACCTGTGCGCCGCACTTGATCCTGAAAGAAATCAACCGGGATCTGCACATGGATACCCGCGCCATCGCCGGTTTTACCATCCGCATCCACAGCACCACGGTGCCAGATCGCTTTCAGCGCGGTAATGCCCGCTTCAACCACTTGGCGACGCGGTTTGCCGTCTTGCGTAACCACAAGCCCCACACCACAGGACGAATGTTCATGCTCTGGGTGGTACAAGCCTTCTGCCGCCAGCTTTTCAAAGCGCGCGCGTTGTTCCTTAGCCCAAGTCTCATCGTATTTCGTCATGACTTCACCATCCCATTCTTATTAACAACTTGAAGCATCACCCAATCAGCGCGCTTCGATCTTTTATCTGCATTGCTTAAACAAAACGCGTTCTCGCGCTTCGCCTCAGCCTTTCTTGTCCCAGCCTGACTTATCCCGGCCGTTGATGTCTCGCGTG
>CAZBBZ010000436.1:0-2676 GCA_964489925.1 uncultured Rhodobacterales bacterium | reverse complement strand
GACGGCTGGCGCGCGATCATCCTGCCGGCCATCACGCTGGCGCTGTTCCAAACCACCATCATCCTGCGCCTCGTGCGCGCGGAAATGCTCGAAGTCATGCAGACCGATTACATCAAATTCGCCCGCGCCCGTGGCCTGTCCGAGCGCGCGATCAACTTCACCCACGCCCTACGCAACACGCTGGTGCCGGTGATCACCATCATCGGCATCAACATCGGCGGGCTCATCGCCTATTCGATCATCACCGAGACCGTGTTCCAATGGCCCGGCACCGGGCTGTTGTTCATCCAAGCGGTTGAATTTGCCGACATCCCGGTCATGGCCGCCTATCTGTGCTTTGTCGCCGTGGTCTTTGTGCTGGTAAACCTGATCGTCGATTTGCTCTACGTCCTTATCGACCCCCGCATCAAAGTGGGGGGCGCATGAAACGGTTTTGGGACAATGACATCGCCTATAGCTTTCGGCGCAGTCCAGCGGCGATCGTTGCTGGGCTGATTACGCTGATATTTCTGCTGGTGGCGCTGTTTGCACCTTTCGTGGCTCCCTTTAACCCCTTTGATCCGTCCCAGATCAGCCTTTGGGACGGGAAACTGCCCCCTGCGTGGATCGAAGGCGGGCAGCCGCAATATCTGTTGGGGACGGACGATCAAGGGCGCGATATGCTCTCGACCATCATCTATGGCGGGCGTTTGTCGATCATCATTGGACTTGCGGCTGTGGGTCTTGGCATGGTGCTGGGCGTCACGCTTGGGGTCGTGTCCGGCTATATGGGCGGCTGGGTCGATGCGGTGATTATGCGTATTGCTGATGTGCAGTTCACCATTCCGGGGATCTTGCTGGCGTTTTTGATCGCGGGCATCGGGCGGCAATTTATTCCCGTGGAGGTCCGCGAGGATTATTCGATCTATATGGTGATCCTTGCCATTGGACTGTCAGATTGGCCGAATTATGCCCGCGTCGCGCGCGGGGCGGCCATGGTCGAGGTGCAAAAAGAATATGTGCTGGCCGCCCGCGTCATCGGCTTGCCCGGTTGGTTGATTATGCTGCGCCATGTGATGCCCAACACCCTGCGCCCGATCCTTGTGTTGGCCACCATCGGCCTGGCGCTTGCGATCATCGCCGAAGCCACGCTCAGCTTTCTGGGCCAAGGGGTGCCGCCCACCACGCCTTCTCTTGGCACGCTGATCCGGGTGGGCAATGACTATCTTTATTCAGGGCTTTGGTGGATCACCTTCTTTCCGGCCATCGCGCTTGTGGTGCTGGTCTTTGCGGTCAATATGTTGGGGGATTGGATGCGCGATGCGCTCAATCCGAAACTGCGATGAGCTTGCTTGAGCTGAAAGGCGTGGACATTGAGTTTCCGACCCGTCGTGGGTTGGTCAAAGCGGCTCAAGACATTCACCTCACCCTCGCGCCGGGCGAAGTTTTGGGGCTGGTGGGCGAATCTGGTGCTGGGAAATCCACCATCGGCAATGCGATTATTGATCTGTTGCAGCCACCGGGCCAAGTGTCTGCCGGCGAGGTGATTTTTCAAGGCCAAGACCTGCGCCTCAAGTCGCCCGAGCAAATGCGCGCCATTCGCGGGGCCAAGATCGGGATGATCTTTCAAGATCCCCAAACCTCGCTCAACCCGCTGCTAAAAATCGGCGCGCAGCTGATTGAAAGCATCCGCTCAACACGCGGTATGAACGAAACGGATGCCCGCGGCGAGGCGATCCGCCTTTTGGAAGCCGTCGGCATCCCAGAACCGCAAACCCGCCTGAAATCCTACCCCCATGAATTTTCCGGCGGCATGCGCCAGCGCGTGGTCATCGCACTTGCGCTTTGTGGTGATCCGGACCTGATTATCGCGGATGAACCGACCACAGCGCTTGATGTATCTATCCAAAAGCAAATCTTGGAACTCATCAAAGACCTGTGCCGCGAACGCCAGTTGGGGGTCATCCTCATCACCCACGACATCGGCGTGATCGCAGAAATTTCCGACCGGGTTGCGGTCATGTTTCGCGGGCGCATCGTGGAAACCGGCGCCACCACTCAAGTGCTGCAAGCCCCAACCCATGACTATACCAAATCTCTGATTGCCGCCGTGCCGCCGGGGGATCGGCGGCTGCATCGTTTTGCGGCCCTTGATTACATCGAAGGAGGCGATAAGTCCCAGCGCAAGATCGACATTTCGACCCATTGGTTGGGCGCGGCCTTGAAAGAGGCGGATGGCACCGGGCCGGTAATAGACGCCAAAGGGCTCGACCTTTCTTTTGTGCTGGAACGCGCGTTTTTGCGGCGCAATCGACGGATGCTAAAGGCGGTCAATGATGTCTCGTTAAGCATTGAGCGGGGGGAAACCTTTGGTCTGGTGGGCGAAAGCGGGTCGGGCAAATCCACCGTGGCGCGCATCATTGCGGGGCTGCATTTGCAAGACGCCGGGCGCGTGTCGATCCTTGGCCAAGACATGCGTGGCGCGCGCAAAACCCCGGCTGAACGGGCCGCCGATCAAAAGCTGCAAATGATTTTTCAAGACCCCTATTCGTCGCTGAATGCGCGCATGCGGGTGCTGGATGTGGTGGCCGAACCGATCCGTTTTTATAAGCTGACCGCGGACGAAAAAGAGACCCGCCAGATCGTGGCGGATTTGCTGGAACATGTGGGCTTGGGCGAAGCTGCTGCCCAACGTTA
>CAZBBZ010000435.1:0-2684 GCA_964489925.1 uncultured Rhodobacterales bacterium | reverse complement strand
TTAATCGGTTCGGTTGCGGGTGGCGGTGCGGTCGCTAAACTTTCCCGACGCTTTGGCGAAGGCATCATCAACGGCGCCTTAACCGCCCGCGTGGGCTTGGCGGCGATGGATCTCTGCCGCCCCATGCCGTTTCACAGCATCAAACGCCCCGGCGTCACCGAAGTGATGCGCCGCGCAATGACGGACGTTTTTTCGAAAAGCTAATTGACCTCAAACCCTATTCTCCGGGCTCGGCAATCGTTTCTATTTTACTGGCAGCATTGCGGGTCTTGCGAGGCCGAAACGGGCGGACAAGGTCGCCAGAAACCAAACGGCTCACAATTCCACGCACCGGCCAAATCCGCATCAAAGGCGCTAAAACCCAATCCCGCAGTCTGGCCAATACGCCAGAGTTGGATTGATACATCGGCGTAAATACCGCCGATAGCGCTTGATACGTCTTTAGATGGACCATGCGCGACCGGCTGTAGCGCGACAGCGCTTTGCCCACATCATCTTTGCGCGCCACCGCATCGGCCAATGCAGCCGCATCCAGCAAGGCATGATTGGCCCCTTGGCCCAGTTGCGGGCTAGATTGATGCGCGCTATCCCCGACATAGGCCACCAACCCTTGGTAAAGCCGGTTCAAAGAGCCATGCGAATAGGTGGCAAACGTCAGTTGGTTGTGCCGGGTCATGCCGGAAACAAAATACTCAAACTCTGGCCAAAGCTCATAGGCTTCGGCCCTCCAATCATCCAAGTCGCGCGAAAGCCACTCTTGATATTCATCCACGCGCATGGACCAAAATACCGCCGCTTTTTTGGCTTGGCCCCGTGGCAGTGACCCAATGGGCAAAATGCCAGCCATTTGCCGGGCTTGCCGATAGCGCTGACGCAAAACATTGGGCAAATCTTCTGCTTCGGGCGGTAGATCAACAACGCCCCAAAGCGCGCCATAAGCCAATTCCGACGGCAGCAGCGGCGTCCCCGTTGACTTTGCCCCCATCGCATCGATCACTAAATCAAACGGACCAGCCTCTCCGCCCCCTTCTATGCGCAAATAAGGGTCCGACGGGCGATCAATGCTTAAAACCTGACTGTTGGTTTCGATTTTCACGCCGCGGCTTTGCGCCGCTTCAAACAGCACCTCAAACAAAGCGCCCCGGTGAATGGCCAGCCCAAAGCGCGACGGATCTCTCAACGAATAGCTTGCGTCCAAAACCAACCGTTCATCTTCAGCGCGCCGCCCTTCAAGACGGGTGATCTTTTTCCCAAGAGATACGGCGCGTTTCAGAACCCCGATTTGGGCCAAAACATCTTGACCAGTGGGTTGGATAATCAGCGCAGACCCCACAGGTTTTGGGGCCGCGAATTGGTCAAAGATCGTAACCTCGTGACCTTGCTCTCGTAAAAGCGCCGCCGTAGCTAAACCGCCAACGCCACAGCCGGCAATCGCTATTTGCAGATTTCGGATCATATCCCTGTAAGCCTTACGTCGATGTGTGGAGTCTTGCAATGCTTACAGCTACCTTGAGCAGCCGATTAGCATGATGCAAGTCTTATGGACCTAAGCCCGTTATATGGTTATAAGCCCGCTCATGTTCCACGGGTTTGTCATGATAATACGAATTAGTGGCCCGGCACTCTTTGCGTGAGTGTCCGGGATAAAGGCGCATGGGGCTTGCCCGCGCCGCTTTAAGCCAACAAAACTACAATTCGATATGACAAAGGTGCGATCCGATGAGCGCAGACCAACCCGACTATAAAGACACGCTATTTCTTCCCCAAACTGAGTTTCCCATGCGCGCAGGTTTGCCCAAGCGCGAACCAGAATGGCTGGCTCGTTGGGATGATATCGGCATTTACGACACGTTGCGCGCCCGCGCTGGGGACCGTCCGCCCTTTGTCCTGCATGATGGCCCTCCTTACGCGAACGGCAATCTGCACATCGGGCACGCGCTGAACAAAACGATCAAAGACATGATCGTGCGCAGCCATCAAATGATGGGCTTTGACAGCCGCTATGTGCCGGGCTGGGATTGCCACGGCTTGCCGATCGAGTGGAAGATCGAAGAACAGTACCGCAAAAAGGGCAAGAACAAAGACGACGTGCCCGTGGTCGAGTTCCGCCAAGAGTGCCGCAAATTTGCGGAACACTGGGTGGGTGTGCAGCGCGAAGAATTTAAGCGTCTGGGCATCACCGGCAACTGGGCCGATCCTTACCTGACGATGAATTATCACGCGGAAGCGGTGATCGCCGAAGAATTCATGAAGTTCCTGATGAACGGCACGCTTTATCAAGGCTCAAAGCCCGTGATGTGGTCGCCGATGGAACAGACTGCACTGGCGGAAGCCGAAGTTGAGTACCACGACAAAGAAAGCTTCACGATTTGGGTGAAGTTCAAAGTCGGGGGAACCACGGACGCCGATCTTAAGGACGCCTTTGTCGTGATCTGGACAACCACGCCTTGGACCATGCCATCCAACAAAGGCGTCGTGTTTGGCGAAGCGATCAACTACGGCCTTTACGAAGTCACGGGCACACCCGACGAAAGCTGGGCCAATGTGGGCGATCGTTTCATCCTTGCTGATAACCTTGCCGCTGATACTTTGACGCGCGCGCGGCTTGAACCGGACATGTTTAAGCGCATGCGCGATGTGTCGTCTGATGAACTTGCAGGTCTTAGCTTGTCCCACCCGCTTGC
>CAZBBZ010000434.1:0-2700 GCA_964489925.1 uncultured Rhodobacterales bacterium | reverse complement strand
CAAGCGGCGCTGGCGGCGTTGGGCTCGAAAGTGGTCAATGTCGGCCTCGCGCAACAGGGGCTGTCTGAGGCTGAAGTCGCGAGCAAGATGCGTTTGGTCAACCTAGGCCTCGCCGTGCTGACCTCGGGCGGCGATGATGCCCAGTTTGCTGCAACCCAGAACAACTTGGCCAGCCAGTTCCAACATAACTATCTCAACGCAGCTCAGCGCAAGAGGGCGGTAGAGTTGCAGGATTTGGTGAATAGCTATAATTGCGGAGCTCAAGGCGCTAATCCCGAGGTGTGCGGACCTGCCCTTGATGAGATGCGTGAGCTTCGGCGCATCTCAGCAGAAAATACACTCAAATTCATCGCCGACTGCCAGAGTAATCTCGGGTCAGCGCTCTGCAAATCTCATATTTCGGAGATGAAGGCACATGTGGCGTGGCAAGAAGAGGACGCGCGGCGCCAACAGTATTCTGTAAGAGTTGGCGCCCACTATCATCCCGGTCTGGCGCATAAAGGTGGCGGCAATGCCGACGCCGCGTATTTAGACATCATATCGCAGACGCATGGGGCGGGTGGTCCAGCTGGGTTGGCAGATATTAATCCCGATGACGCTCATGCCGCCATGAAAGATACTTTGAAATGGTATCAAGGTTATAGCGGCGAAACGGCACGCATCAGAGAAGTCGCTGAGTTGATGGATCGGTATGAGACGCTGAATGATGAGAACGACCCATTGGTTCCCAGCTATTGTTCGCGTGGCACCAGTACATATGCCTGCATGGCGAATGAGCGGACACGCATTCAAGACCAGATTTGGACCTCAAAAGTTATAGACTTTATTGTGCCCGGCACGGCATTGGATGTCGCACTGAGCGCTACTGGGGGCACGAAAGGCGTGCAAGGGCTTGCTAAGCTGGGGCGTGGTGGGGCTGCAAGTAGACTACAGGATTTAGCACCAGATCAACTTTCATACAAAAGGTTGCTTGATGGTGTTGACGAACTGGATGTTACCACTATCAGGAACCAATCAGTATTTTATTCAGGTCGTGGTGCGCGAGAAGCAGCTGAAGAACACGCCAAAAGCAGGGGCCTCACCACTCTCGAACAGACCGCTGGAGGCAGGCATTTGGATGGCTTGAAGCTGTTTGATGGTACCGTAGATGACGTCGGTCGCGACCAAGCCACAAATGTTTGGAGGAGAGTGTCATCGAACTACGCATCACAAGCAGCGGGCGATGTGACGGCAATTGTTAATAATCCTAGTAGGACAGGTATATTCTTATCGCAAGAACTTCCAATCTTGCTTCAAAACCCAAATGTAGCCAAAGTTACAGTGCGCGCAACTAACGGAGCTCAAGTTTCAATACCGCGTGGAACCGCGATTGATGACGCATTACGAATGTTGGAAGGATTTTAAGATGCAGAGTTTCGATATCTCCATGCCACACAGGCATACGGTTCGATGCCAAAGTAATTTAAGAACCTTAGATTTTGAAGTCGAACTTCTAATGGATGGAATCGCATTTTATTGTGCACACCCAAAAATCATAGAGGGCAAGGGCTCCAATTTTGAGGGCGAAATACTAGCTGTCGAAGCTTGGCTGAGATTGAATTTTCGTCATGTAGAAGTCGACAGACGCCCCTATAAATGAAGTGGCCAGCATACTGAGTTTGATCGAACTGAAAAGAGTGCGAACAATTTGAGTCTCACACAAAAATGGGATCTCTGAATCGCAATGCGCGGGCTTGGGGAAAAGCGGTGATGATGCGGCGATGACGCTCGACGACTGGGAGGCGGTCGCCGATAGCATTAAAGGTGGTGACTTTGTCCCGCGTGGTGCTACAAATACAGCAGACGATGTGTTTGAAACTGGTGCTAACATCACGCCAAACAGTACTTTGGATAACTATCCAAACATCGGAGCGAACGGCACCTTCGTTACAGAAGTTAACAGTATTGAAAATGTCATTGGGCCTATTCCAAATGGCGCAACCGAAATTCACATAACGCCACAACAGGCTTCTCAGCTTGAAGCTGATTTAGGCCTAAATCCGGGTAGTTTGGAGACATCGAATACACTGTCTATTGTCGATGACATTTCTGGTAGATGTCCACGCTGTCCAATTGGCGGAAACGACCAATTCTTGGGCGGCGGCCAAGGTTTGCCCGGCGGTGGGTCGGAATTAGTAATTGATAGTATTCCTTCAAGTGGTGGTGACGGCATTAGGCAAATCACGGTGATAGTGGAATGAAACGCGAAATACTAAAGCGCAGGGGGCGGCAAAAACCATGCCAAAACTGTGGCGAAACGTTGAAATTTAGCTGGCTAAGCGGTATGAACCTACCATTGGTGTTCTTCTACTCAAAGGAAGGTAGCGCAATTTTTGTCAGTAACGATCTGGCTAAACAACTTACAAACTCGGCCAGCGCCGTTGAAACGACGAAGGTTGTTGATGAATTTTTGTTTTGTAAAGGTTTAAACCAGTTAGGCTTTGATGCAAAAAATGGCTTGAAATGCCCTCATTGCGGCATTGAGGTAAGCCCTCGCTCAAAAGATTGGCGTAATGACAAAGCCGTATTTTTTGACGGAATGACATACATCAACGATAGTCAAGAATGTGTGGTTCAAATAGAGACTTAGAAACCTAATCACCGTTCCAAGTTCTCGACCACGCACCCGATATCCAGCTGGACTGCAACCTGCTAAACGAT
>CAZBBZ010000433.1:0-2701 GCA_964489925.1 uncultured Rhodobacterales bacterium | reverse complement strand
GCTCTAATGTGGCCGTAGCTGGCACCCACGGCAAAACCACGACAACATCAATGGTCGCGGCCCTTCTGGTGGCAGGCGACATTGACCCCACGGTGATTAACGGGGGCATCATTCACGCCTATGGGTCCAACGCGCGTATGGGCGACGGCGAATGGATGGTGGTGGAAGCGGACGAAAGCGATGGCACTTTCACCAAGCTGCCCGCCACGGTCGCGATTGTCACCAATATCGACCCTGAACATCTCGATCACTACGGAGACTTCGACAATCTGCGCGCCGCCTTTGAAACATTTGTGTCCAACATCCCGTTTTATGGTCTCGCGATTTGCTGCACCGATGATCCAGAGGTCCAAGCCCTCGTAGGCCGCGTCCATGATCGGCGCGTCGTCACCTTCGGCTTTAACCCGCAAGCGGATTACCGAGCGGAAAACCTCACCTATAAAAACGGCGTCGCGCATTTTGACGTGGTCATGCCCGGCGCGGATGGCAGCGATCTGGTCATCAAGGATGCGCTCTTGAAAATGCCCGGCGATCACAACGTGTCCAATGCGCTTTCTGCGGTTGCGGTCGCCCATCACTTGGGTCTGTCCTCGGATCAAATCCGCGCAGGCCTTGCCGATTTTGCGGGCGTAAACCGCCGCTTTACCCGCGTGGGAGAGGTCAATGGCGTCACCATCATCGACGACTACGGCCATCACCCGGTCGAAATTGCCGCCGTCCTAAAAGCCGCGCGCAACGCCACATCCGGGCGCGTCATCGCGGTGCATCAACCCCACCGTTTCACGCGGCTATCCAGCCTGTTTGACGATTTCTGCACCTGCTTTAACGACGCGGATGAAGTCGGCATCCTAGAAGTATTTGCCGCAGGCGAAGCCCCCATCGAAGGCTTTGACAGCGCCTCATTGGTCACAGGTCTTGCCGCGCACCGCCACAAGGCCGCCTATGAAATCAAAGGTGAAGCCGAAGCCCTCGCCGCCTTTGCGCGCGATGTGGCCAAACCGGGTGATATGCTGGTCTGCTTAGGGGCGGGCTCAATCAGCGCATGGGCCAACCAACTGCCGGACTTATTGGCATGATAAAAAGCGCATTTGCATGGCTCAGCGTAAACGGTGTGCTCGTCGCACTCTGCTGGATGCTGCTGGCTAACGCCTTTGCACTGGGACCAAATCGGCTAAAAATTGTCGCCCTGATCGCCATGCTCATCACCGCACCCCTTATCATTGTGGCCGTTATCAAATCATCCGGCTGGCTAATCGGCTTTCCCATTGCGGTCCTCATGGCCATCCAAATGCGCTGGGCAATGTACTATATCCGCCGCCTGTTTTTCGGAACGTCTGATGCTGATTGACGCGCTCAACGCAGCTGATTTGCGCGGCACCCTGACGCCAGATCGCCCCATGTCCGAGTTGTCTTGGTTGCGCACGGGCGGTGCGGCTGACCTGCTTTACCAACCTAGCGACGCGGATGATCTAACGGCGTTTCTTGCGGCCCTTCCAAGCGATGCCCCGCTGCTCACGGTTGGGGTTTGTTCGAACATGATTATCCGCGATGGCGGTATCGAGGGCGCGGTCCTGCGTTTGGGGCGCGGCTTTAACAGCATCGAAATCTTGGGCGATGGCTTCATTCGTGCAGGCGTCGCCGCCCTTGATGCACATGTGGCGCGCAAGGCCGCCCAAGCGGGCATTGATCTGAGCTTTCTGCGCACCATCCCCGGTGCCATTGGTGGTGCCGTGGCGATGAACGCGGGCTGTTATGGCGACTATATTTCGGATGTGTTCGTCAGCGCCGAAGGCATTGCGCGCGACGGCACGCCGCTTGATCTGGGCCTTGCGGATATGAACTTCGCCTATCGCTCTAGCGCTGTGACCCCCGATTGGGTTCTGACATCCGTGGTCCTAAAAGGCGCTCTGGGCGAGCCTGCCAAAATCGAACAAAAAATGGAAACCGCCCTTGCACGGCGCGCTGAAACCCAGCCCGTTGATGACCGCTCTTGTGGCTCCACCTTTCGCAATCCGTCAGGCGCATCCTCCACCGGGCGCAGCGATGATACGCACGATCTAAAGGCCTGGAAACTGATCGAAGATGCGGGACTGCGGGGCTATCAACTCGGCGGGGCGCAGATGTCGCCCAAACACCCGAACTTTTTGATCAACACAGGCGATGCCTCGGCCAGCGATCTGGAAGCTTTAGGCGAGTTGGTGCGAAAAAAGGTCTATGAAAATTCTCGCGTTCAGTTAGAGTGGGAAATTAAGCGTGTCGGGCGTTTAACACCGTAACCGGCGCCAAAAAAACTTCGGAACCATAAGGCGATAACGCCAATAGCCGAAGGGAATACGAGGCGGGCATGACGAGCAGTAAATCGTCCCGCGTAGCTGTGCTGAAGGGGGGACCTTCAGCAGAACGAGAGGTCTCTCTCGTTTCTGGTGCTGAATGTGCCAAAGGTTTACGCGCGGCAGGTTTCGACGTGGTAGAAATTGACGTGGGCGAGGATTTGATCGCTCAGCTCAATGACGCACGCGTGGACGTGGTCTTTAACGCGCTGCATGGGCGTTGGGGCGAAGACGGCTGCGTGCAAGGCATCCTTGAATGGATGCAACTGCCCTACACCCATTCCGGCGTTTATGCCTCTGCCCTGGCGATGGATAAGGTGCGCTCCAAGGCGGTTTATGCCCAAAACGGCCTGCCGGTCGCCCCTAGCGTT
>CAZBBZ010000432.1:0-2717 GCA_964489925.1 uncultured Rhodobacterales bacterium | reverse complement strand
TGCCCGGGGGCTTGCAGGATATGCTGGTCTTTGGCGAAGAGGCGGGCGGCAATGTGCGCGCCATGTCCTTGATCCACGCCACGCGGGTGCTGATTATCGTGGTGGCGCTGCCGTTTCTTTTGCAAGGGCTTTGGGATGCGGATCTAAGCAACCCGCCCGGTGCGCCTGCGCGGGAGCTGCCCGTGATGCAAATGGCGATCATGGTGATCTGTGCGCTTGCGGGCTGGCAGATTGCCAAACGGGTGGGAATGTTTGGCGCCTCGATCTTGGGGCCGCTGATTTTGACAGCCGCCGCTGCATTGAGCGGCATCTTGGAACACCGCCCGCCTGCCGAAGCGGTTTGGGCTGCGCAGTTTTTTATCGGCATGACGGTGGGTACGAAATACGCGGGCATCACCATGGCCGAGGTGCGCCGCGACCTGACCGCCGGGCTTGGCTACTGTTTGATCCTGATCGTGTTGACGCTGATTTTCGTCGAAGCGATTTACACGCTGAACCTTGCCCCCCCGATGGAGGCTTTGCTGGCGTTTGCGCCCGGCGGACAGGCGGAACTGACGATCCTTGCGCTGATTGTGGGGGCAGATATGGCGTTTGTCATCGCCCACCATGTGCTGCGAATATTCTTGGTGATCCTTGGCGCGCCGCTTTTTGCGCGGTTCTTTGATCGGCAATAACAAAGGGCGGCGTTAGCGGCTTTCGACACCGGATTGGCGCATTGGCGTGCGCGGGGTTGGTACAAACACGATGTCTTCCAACGCGATCAGGGCGTTCAGGATTTTTTGACGCTCCCCAAGCAAGTGATTGAACTGTGCATCGCAGCCGGAAATCGGTGTAGGGTAGGTGCGGATTTCGTCGTTCACCAAACGGCGCGCTTGGATAAGTTCTTGGCGCGCGTGCATCAGGTGATCGGTCAGTTGGTCGGCCATGGGTTTGTCTCCTGCGTTATGGGTGCGCGCTTAGCTTATGATAAAATGGTGTTTGGCACCATAACCTCGCCCCGCGCCAGCAGCCTTGCGGTGCGCACAAGCCCTGCAGAGCGCAAATCAATCTGCCCATCGGCAATTTCAAAATCCACCATGACATCAATCTGGCCCGAGGGATGTTCCAGCGTGATTTTAGCCGGGTTTTCGTTTGGCATGGGCGCAAGCCCGGCGCCGATACTGCCCGGCGTCAACAAACAGGACGCCAAACATTGCGCGCCCGTGACCGCCATTGTGGGGTGCGTTTTCCACGGCATGAAATAACGTGCCGCCACCGTGCCGCCATCCCGCGCAGGGGCAAACAGCCCGAACTTGGGCGCGACGGATTTGGTCACATCACCAAGGCCCATGGCCGCCCCCGCTTTGATGCGCAGCGCTTCCATCTGGGCGAAAAACGCGGTGTTTTCGTTCAGCTCATCCGCGCTTTCATAGCCCGTCAGCCCAAAACTTTCCGCGCGCGCGATGACCATGGGCATGGCCACATCCATGCAAGTGACTTCGATCCCGTCAAACGTATCGCGCAAATTCCCGGTGGGCAGGAAGGCACCTGTGGCCCCGCCGATTGTATCCATGAACTGCAAGCCAACCGGGGCGGCCGTGCCCGGCACACCGTCAATGCGTGCATCGCCTTTGTATTCCACGCCCCCAAGCGGGGTTTCCACGGTCGCCAGCACCCGCGCGCCTGTGTTGGTCGCGCGAATTTTCACCTGCGTTTGCGCGCCTTGCACGGGCATCAGCCCCATTTCAATCGCCGCCGGGCCAACGCCTGATAGGATATTGCCGCAGGTTGGCTTGAAATCGACAAGCCCGTCCTCGACGCTGACTTGGGCAAAGAAATAGTCGATATCCGCCCAGTCATCGTCCGATTTAGACAGCATCGCCACTTTGGTGGTGACAGCATTGCCGCCCCCGATCCCGTCAATGTTCAACGGATGACCAGAGCCAACGGCGGCCACCAAAACCTGCGCCAGTTGGTCGAGATCGTCGGGCAAATCCGCCCGGTTGAAATATGGCCCGCGCGAGGTGCCGCCGCGCATGAAGTGAAAGGGGATAGCGGTTTGGGTCATGGGCGATGATCCTGCGGTGAAATTTCAAATCTGTCCAGATCTTCGGCGATCTGTGCGGGGCCGTCGAAATGCTTTGCCATATGCGCCAAAGCGTCCTTATGCGCGTCCCCGTCATCCATATGCCTGCGGAAATGCGTCAGTACCAGCTTGGCCACATTGCTGCGCTGCGCCAGTTGCGCGATTTCTGAGGGGGTTGGGGTGACAGCGGCCATAGTTGCATTTGCCGCTGCCCCATCAAGGCGATAGCACCAGTGCAACAACAAATCTGCGTCCCTTGCTAGTGTTTCAAGGTCTAAACACAGCCCCGCATCCCCGGAATAGACGAATTTCGCGCCCTGATGTTCCAGCGCAAACCCCATGCAGGTGAGGGCAGGTTGCGCGTGGGGGACATTGCATGACGTAAGCGTCCAGCCGTCCTCAAAATGGGTAAACCCCGGTTCAATTTCCGTGACAATCGGCGCGGGCCATGGGCGGGGCAGGGTACCACCGCGCGCGACCCATACGTCTTGGCTTGGTTTGAGTTCCGTGCGCGCAATCAGGTCATTAGCAAACACACCATCCCGCCCGAACAGCTTTTGCGTGATGTCACCAATCGGTTTGGGGCCATAAACGCGCAATGGCGCACCGCCCTCATCCCACGCGCTATGCACCAGCCGCGCGTAATCCATCA
>CAZBBZ010000431.1:0-2718 GCA_964489925.1 uncultured Rhodobacterales bacterium | reverse complement strand
GACGTCTTTTGATCCGCGCACAAGTGTCGCGCCATCGCGCAGCAGCATGTTGCACCCAGCCGCGCGAGCATCGAGCGGGCTGCCCGGCACAGCCATGACTTCGCGTCCTTGATCGAGTGCATTGCGTGCGGTGATTAAAGAGCCGGATTTGGCGGCACCTTCAACAACGACGACGCCGGACGCTAGTCCAGAAATAATGCGATTGCGCGGTGGGAAATGGCGCGCGTGGGGCTGCACGCCAAAGGCAACCTCTGACAAAACCAACCCGTGATAACGGATGTCATCGGCAAGCGATGCACATTCGGTTGGGTAGTTGATGTCGCCGCCCCCGGCCAGCACCGCGATGGTGCCGCTTTCAAGGGAGGCTTCATGTGCGGCCCGATCAATGCCGCGTGCCAGCCCGGACACAACCGCATAGCCCGCACCGCCAAGTTCGCGGGCCAGTTTGCGCGCCATGTTGCGCCCAACAGAGGAGGCATTGCGCGCGCCAACAATCGCAACCGCGCCACAAGAAAGCAGTTCGGTTCGGCCAATCGCCCAAAGAAACGGTGGCGGGTCGGGCAGATCATATAGACCGCTTGGATAGGTCTGCGCCCCGAAACAGATCATCGACGCAGCTGCGCGTGTCGCGGCGGCTAATTCTTGTTCGGCGACGACAACAGGGCAAACTTCGTAGGTTTTTAACCCCGCGTCGCGCGCAATTTCGGGCAGTTTTTCCAGTGCAGCCGCTGCCGAGCCACATTCGCGCATCAAGCGCTGAAAGGTGGTTGGCCCGACCCTGCGGGATCGGATCAGGCGAATCCAGTCAAGCCGACCCTGATCGGTGGTCGGGACTTCGTTGCTGGGAAAGAGACTCATCTGGCTCATGGTCTGAGCTAACCGCCTCTTGGTTAACGTCAGATGAATCGACGGGGTCTATAGAAGCAAGGTCTTCATCAATCTCGGAAGTATCCAAAACCTCATCCGGCTCTGCACACTCGTCTTGCAAGAGGTCATCCAATTTGGGTCTTTGCAGCCGCGTGGTTGAAATCGTGCGCGCGCTGGCGTGGGGCATGGGGGCATGCAGCGGATTAGTCGCCTGACTTAAGCCAAGCGCGTTCGCAGGTGCCACCACGCCGTTGGTCAGCAGGGCGTCATAAATACCGAGGGCGACTTTGGGCTCGACCTTTAACATGCTGGTCAGCATCCCGGTGGAACAATGGCCATGCACCTCTGTCAGCATCTTGCCCCACATATATAATCCGTGTGGCACGGCAGCCGGTGCAGCGGCCCCGGCGGATGCCATCAGCGATTGAGCGGGCAAGGCAGGCACGGCAAGTGCGGCACCAAGCGATTTTACGAAACCACGTCTATTCATCTGCGGCTGCCCCTTCATCGGCGTCATCTTCGGGCGGCGCTTTGATCGCGCTTTCGTCCGGGGCCAAAACCCGCTTTGCTAGTTTGGGCGCAGATTGGGGCTGATTGAGCACGGGCGCGGGACTGGTCGAGCTGATGGCGCGCGGGGCCAAATGTGGGGCCAGCGGGTTCATCGCGCGGCTGATGCCAAACCGCCCGGCGGGACCGATGATCCCGTCTGTGAGATAGGTATTATATAGTGCGCTTGCCGCGTTTGCGTCGAGTTTCAAGTGCCGGGCCAGCATTGCAGGCGAACAGCTGTTGTGCGCGCGGGCGAGCATGGCACCGAGTTTATAGGTGCCGCTTGGCGCAGTGCTGGCGAGCAGCGCTTGCGCGGGAATGAGAGGTGCGGCCATGGCTGCACTGATGGATTTGGCGAAGTCTCTACGGTTCATGGGTTTGATATGGGGACTGCGCGGAAGGATTTTGAGGGGGAATTAGGGCGCGGAGGCGTCATTCTGTGGGGCTTGTTGATAAATTTCCGCGCGATGCAGTTTGAAAACCGTCAGCCAAAACGAGATCCCCAAAAGGGCAGATGGCGCGATCAGCAAGAGATAAAGCCCGTTGATTTCGCTCTCATCGCCAAAAAACTCGTCTAGCCCGATCAGCATTGGCATTGCGATAAACATGACGGCCACGCCGCAGATCGCCGCCGTGCCCCAGCCGAAATAGCCATAGTATCGCGCCCAGACCACAACTGGGATTGATAGCAACACGCCGGCCCATGAAAACATGAACGAGAAAGATAGCATGTTAATGGTCATGAAGGGGAAGGTCAGGATGGTTTGAAGCACGCCGTCTGGCAGCTCTATGTCCAAAATCTTGCCGAGTTGTAAGAACAAATGCATCGCTAAAAAGCTAATCAGAGGAACCACAGCCAGAATGACGAAATAGCCCAAAAAGCACGAGACAAAGGAGATGTTACGTGTCTCAGGGGACGGGGTTTTGAATATGGGCCATGCCATGCGGGTGTTCCAACTGATGCCTTGAAAATTGTTGGGTTGGAGACTGCCCGAAAACATAGGCGAAACAAAGTCGCAAGTTGCTTGCCTCGGCGTCGGTGCGGAAGATTGGCCAGGTCATTCTAGGGTCTTTAGCTGGAATGGAGGCTGAGCCCAATTGGAGGTGATGCACCAAGTGCGGGAGCAAAGGGCGTAGCCCGCCGGCACGATCGCCATCCCGCGGTTTGGCTTGTTCTAAACAAAACCAATGTCCGCAACCGCCTTTAAGTCTGCGCCCCACCAACTGTCAGCCCGCCAATCAATAGCGAGGGTTGGCCGACACCAACTGGCACCCACTGGCCCGCTTTGCCGCAAGTCCCCA
>CAZBBZ010000430.1:0-2729 GCA_964489925.1 uncultured Rhodobacterales bacterium | reverse complement strand
GCCTGTTACAATGGTCCGTGTTGAAGGATTCAAAGATCAGGTCGCCTACCGAAGTGAACAGTTGAAAGATATCCTGTCAGGGTTTGGACCTGTTTCCGTTGAGGTTGATCCAGAGGCTTGCCGGGCAGCTTGGGACCACGTTCGTGACGTAAAGAGCTTTGAAGGTGAGACGGGGGATATCTGGCGCGTTTCGGTCAAACCTTCTGACGGGCCGCGCGTGGTGGATGCGGTTTCGCCACTAGATGCCAGCTATGACTGGGGTGGCGGGTTGGTCTGGATGCGAACGGCGGTGGGTACAGATGTGCGCGTGCTTATGGGTGAAATTGCAGGTCACGCGACACAACTGCGAGGCGCAACTGGGCAAGAGGTTTTTCACAAAGAACCTGCGCCTGTCGCAAAGCTTGCCGCAGGGATCAGGGCAAAATTTGACCCCCACAACAAACTCAATCCCGGTTTAATGCGGTGAAGGACATATAGTTCAATGCAGACAAGTTTTTCGCCAGAACAGTTGAAAGATCCCTCGATAAAGCGGTCAAACGAGGTACTGCGCAGCTGCGTGCACTGCGGGTTTTGCACAGCGACTTGCCCGACGTACCAAGTTTTGGGCGACGAGTTGGATAGCCCACGTGGTCGGATTTACCTCATCAAGGATATGCTGGAAAAGGGACGCCCTGCGGATGAAAAAACCGTCAAACATGTTGATCGTTGCTTAAGTTGTCTGGCGTGTATGAGCACTTGTCCATCGGGGGTGCATTATATGCATCTTGTGGACCACGCGCGCGCTTGGATTGAAGAAACCTACAAACGCCCGTGGCATGATCGGGCTTTGCGATGGACCTTGGCGCGCATTTTGCCATATCCAAATCGCTTTCGCTGGGCACTTATTGGCGCAAAACTTGCCCGTCCTTTGGCGCGTTTCATGCCGTCACGTTTACGGGCAATGATTGAATTGGCACCGCGTAACATTCCGCCGGTTAGCTGGATGGATGATGCTCAAGTTTTTGAAGCTGAAGGTATTAAAAAGGGACGCGTGGCTTTGATGACGGGGTGCGCTCAACGGGCGCTCGATACGGATATCAATGCAGCCACCATAAGGGTTTTAACGCGTCACGGTGTCGAGGTTGTGATTGCCAAAGATATGGGCTGTTGTGGCGCTTTGGTTCATCACATGGGGCGCGAAAACGAAAGCCATGCTGCCGCAAAACGGAATATCAAAGCGTGGTCGGCTTTGGGTGATTTGGATGCGATTGTCATCAATACGTCGGGTTGCGGCACGACCGTGAAAGACTACGGGCATATGCTGCGCCATGATGACATGGCGGATGCCGCGGCGTCGGTTTCATCTTTAGCGAAAGATGTTTCCGAAGTTCTGACCGAACTTGACTTGAAACCCAGAGCCGCACCGGGCCTGAAAGTCGCTTATCACGCAGCCTGTTCCTTACAACATGGCCAGCAGGTAAAACAAAATCCCAAAGCGGCGTTGCGGTCAGTTGGCTATCAAATCCTCGAGCCGACCGATTCGCATCTGTGTTGCGGGTCGGCAGGTACGTACAACATTATGCAGCCTGAAATTGCTGGCGAGTTAAAGACGCGCAAAGTTGTGACCCTAGAGGCGCTGACCGCCGATGTGATCGCAGCGGGAAACATTGGCTGTATGATGCAAATTGGATCAGCGGCACAAACACCCGTTGTTCATACGGTTGAATTGGTCGATTGGGCGACGGGCGGGCCGAAACCATCTAAGCTTAAGTGAAGTGCAATCGGCTGCATTCGACATATTGATCACAATTTTAACGTGACGCTTGTCGGATTTGGATTTTATCCGTTACAGTTGACCAATGAAACGCGAGCACCGACTTTATCGGGCGATGAGCAATGAAGCGATTAATAGTGCGCTTTATCATTTGCGTGCCCAGATTATCAGAGAAGAAACAAAGGGTCTAAAAGAAGTCGAGGCCCTTTTGAAGATACGTGACTGCGAGGTTGATGCCTTTCAGGTGCCCCGTAAGGTATCGCGCAAGTTTAGGCGTGGGGAGCTGCGGAAATTGGTTCTGAAAGCGCTTGAAAACGGCCCACAGAGTTTACGTGATGTCGCAAACAAAGTGCATAGTGCGCGGCCAGATCTCGAGTTTGATCCACTACTGCCGAAAATTGCCACCGTCTTATCGACGGTTAAGGGCAAAGGATTGGCATCGCATGATCACGGAAAATGGTCATTGACCAAGCTTGATTTGTGATTTCAACGCAGTTGTCGGCCGTTCAGGACCGGACCTGATTGGGCTCGAACGTGTCCGCTCGTGATACGTGCGTGATCCACATTGCGCCTTTGGCAAGCGGCGAGGACGGTCGACTATCGTAAGTCGGGGTCTCTTTCGCGATTAAAATGGCAACGGGGCGGAAATCGTTAGCCGATCGCCACTGAGGGGATGATGCAATGTAATTTCCGCAGCATGCAGCATCAATCGCGGTGCGCTTTCTTGAATGCCATAAAAGCGGTCGCCTAGAATGGGATGCCCAAGCGCTTGCATATGCACGCGTAACTGATGGGTGCGTCCTGTGATGGGGTGCAAGGTGACCCGCGTGGTATCGGGCAAGCGTTCTGTCACGCGCCATTCGGTCAGGGCGGTGCGCCCATCTTTGTGACAGACCTTTTGGAGCGGGCGATTTGGCCAATCAGACGTAATTGGCAAATCAATTGTGCCAGCGTCCTCTGCCAACTGCCCTGTGAC
>CAZBBZ010000429.1:0-2732 GCA_964489925.1 uncultured Rhodobacterales bacterium | reverse complement strand
GGTTCGTAATCGGGATGCGCAGGCCCAGTCAAAATCTTGGTAAACCCGCGCCCGGCATCAGGGCCGTCCATGCGGTAAAGCCAAATCGCGTTCTGATCCTCTTGGTCAAACCGGATCGCACCCTTGGTGCCAGAGATTTCATAGGCATAGCCCATCTTGCGCCCAGTTGCGATGCGCGAGGCAAAGATATGCCCCATAACGCCGCTTTTGAACCGACACATCAGCTGCACTTGATCGTCATTCGTAACCGTGCCACCGGGCCGCGTTTTATGGACGGTTTCCACATCCGCCATCACCCGCTCAATCTGCCCAATCAGAGCAAGTGCAGCATTGAAAATATGCGGGGCTAAATCGCCGATACAGCCGTTTGCCGCACCATCCGTACGCCAGGTCGCGGGCAGGGCAGGGTCGGCTAGAAAATCTTCGGTCATTTCAGCGCGAAACCATGTGATGTCGCCAATGGCGCCTTCTGCCAGTAGCCGCCGCACATATTGCGTTGCGGGTGTGCGGATGTAGTTATAGCCCACCATATTGGTGTGGCCTTGGGCGGCGGTCACCATAGCGCGCGCATCTGCAAGTGATGCGCCCATCGGCTTTTCGCACATCACTGGTTTGCCAAGCGCAAAAGCAGCTTCCGCAATCTCGCGGTGGAATTGTTGCGGGGTGGCAATCACCACCGCCTCGACCCGCTCATCGGCCACAAGGACGCGCCAATCGGACGTGGCACGAGCAAAGCCAAAGCTTTTGCGATAGCGCTCGGCAGAGGCGTCCGTGGAGGCGCAAATCATTTCCAAACGAGGACGCAAGGCCGTGTCAAAAACTGCACCAACGCTTGCCATCGCAACCGAATGTGCTTTACCCATATAGCCGCCACCGACGACGCCAATGCCAATTTCTGCCATACGAACACCTTCGTAGAAAACGCTTGCAACCGGTTGCAAAATTGTTAGCTTCGGACTCTCCAATACACAAGCGGCGAAGGTTTTCAAAACAAAAACGCCGCCCCTTGGACGGTCTCTGCGGGAGGATACCATGAGCAACGAAACCGTGCGCCTGACCGTAGCGCAGGCGATCATTCGCTACTTGGAAAACCAGTTCATCGAGATTGACGGCACTGAATTGCGGCTATGTGGCGGCGGTTTCGGCATCTTTGGTCATGGCAACGTCACCTGCTTGGGCGAAGCGCTTTACGCAGCCCAAGACAAGCTGCCGCTTTATCGCGGTCAGAACGAACAGGGCATGGGCTTTGCCGCCGCCGGATATGCCAAGCAGTGGTTGCGCCAGCGGTTCATGTTTTGCACAGCGTCCGCAGGGCCGGGAACGGCGAACCTGCTGACCTCAGCAGCATTGGCTCATGCGAACCGTTTGCCGGTTTTAATGCTCTGTGGGGATACGTTTTTAACGCGCCTGCCGGACCCAGTGTTGCAACAGTTGGAACATTACAATGATCCCACCTTCGGGTTGAACGACGCCTTTAAGACCGTGTCGCGCTATTGGGATCGCATCACGCATCCGGCGCAAATCATCCAGTCGCTTCCGGCGGCTTTGGCGACCATGCTTGACCCCGCCGATTGCGGCCCGGCATTTTTGGGCTTGCCCCAAGATTTGCAGGGCTGGGCATATGACTATCCGGTCGCGTTCTTTGAAAAGAAAACCCACCGTATTCGCCGCATCACACCGGATGCAGATGAAATCGCAGATGCGGCTGCGGCGCTGACGGCTGCCAAGCGCCCGATGATTATCGCAGGCGGCGGCGTGCAGTATTCCCGCGCGGTTGAGACGCTGACGAAGTTTGCCAATGCCCATCAAATCCCCGTGGTGGAAACCATCGCAGGGCGCGCGAATATGCTGTCCACCGAGGCGCTGAATATCGGCCCCCTAGGGGTGACTGGATCAGACAGCGCCAATGCGATTGCGCAGCAGGCGGATGTGATCCTGTCCGTGGGCAGTCGTTTGCAAGACTTCACCACCGGATCATGGACCGCCTTTGCTAAGGATGCACAGATCATCGGCCTGAACGCTGCGCGCCATGATGCGGGCAAGCACCGCTCTTTGCCTGTTGTGGGAGATGCCAAACTGGGGCTGGGCGCATTAAGTGACGCGATGACGGGCTATAGCGCGCCCAAATCCTGGACTGACACGGCAAAGGCCGAGCGCGCAAAGTGGGATGCTTACGTGGCCGACAACATCGCCCACGGCAATCGCCCCAATTCTTATGCGCAAGCCATCGGTGCCGTGAACGCGCTGTGCGATCCCCGCGACCGGGTTGTGGCCGCTGCTGGTGGCCTGCCTGCCGAGGTCACGGCCAACTGGCGCACGCTTGATATCGGCACGGTGGATGTCGAGTTCGGTTTTTCCTGCATGGGCTATGAAATCGCAGGCGCGTGGGGCGCGCGCATTGCCCAGATGGAGCGCGAGCCGGATAAGGACACGATCAGCTTTTGTGGCGACGGGTCGTATTTGCTGATGAACTCGGATATTTATTCGTCGGTTCTAACGGATAAAAAACTGATAATTCTGGTGCTGGATAACGGCGGCTTTGCGGTGATTAACAAGCTGCAAAACAACACCGGCAACGAGAGCTTCAACAATCTGATTGCCGACACGCCCACAGCGACCAATCAAGTCAGTGTTGATTTTGAAGCCCATGCAAGCGCGATGGGCGCAAACGCGGAAACGGTGTCGAACCCCGATGAACTTGGCGCGGCGTTCAAGCGTGCTAAGGCGGCAAA
>CAZBBZ010000428.1:0-2732 GCA_964489925.1 uncultured Rhodobacterales bacterium | reverse complement strand
AGCGCTTTGCGAAAATCTGCTTCTGCATTTTCCCAAGCGTCCAAACGCTCAAACGCGATGCCCCGCACATAATAAGTGCGCCAATCAAATTGATTGGGCGTCTCGATCAGCGCGATGGCCGATGAATAAGCATTTTTCGCGCCTTCATATTGTTCTTCGCCGCGCAACAAGTCGCCAAGTGCGATGTGAACGAAACGATCCTCGGGGAAGGATTTTGTCAGGCCGCTTAGGACATCAATCGCCTCGGCCACTTGCCCGGCAGAGGCCATGGCATCCGCGCGCCCAATTTCCGCGCTGCGAAACACCGCCGAGCTTTCCGGCACCTTCGCATATTCGGCAATCGCTAGCTTGTGCTGATCTTGGCGTTCCAACAAGTCCGCGACCAAAAGATGCGCATCAATATAATCGGGGCGAATATGCTGGGCCAAGCGGCCATATAGCGTGGCAAATCGATCCGCTTCTTCTTGGTTCAGCGCGGTGGCGAGGGTCAAAAACACCTCGGATGCACCATCGCGTGGTGTGCGGATGTAATCAAAACTCACGTCTTCGCCCGCCTCGATGCGCGCGCGCAATTCTGTGACATCTGAACTCGTCAGAGCCGTTTCATCCTGATCAATCAGCGCAAGCGCGTCGTCGCGGCGATCCACTTGCATAAGCATTTGGACATGGGTCAACAACGACGCGCGGTTCACGCGCAACGGGCCGCCGTCGCCGTCTTCCATAATTTCCAAAGCGCCATCAAAATTGCCCACATAGGCCATCATCAGCGCCTTGTGATAGGCCCCAAGCGAGCCAAAACTGGTGTCATGGGCCAGCCCATCAAAATGCGTGGTGGCCGCACCTATTTCGCCCTGCCCCACGCTTGCCCAGCCATGCACCAATCCGGCCAAAAGCGGATTGAACTGCAGTTCTTTATCTTCGAGCACCTCAGCGGCGGCATCATAATCATCCGCCGCAAAAGCATTCGCAACCAGCACCAATCCAGCAAGCTGCGCTTCGGGGGCAAGCGCGCGTAAGTCACGCGCAACAGGCACAGCAGCAGCGATGTCGCCCGCCAAAACCATGTTGATTATCGCGTTTTGTTTCAGGAACTGATTGTCCGGCGCTTCGCTGGCAGCCAAGCCGTAATAGCGCGCCGCATTTGCAAAATCACTGCGATAATTGGCCTGACCTGCCGCCAAATAGCTGCCCGCCAACCCATCAGCATATGCGGGTGTTTGGGCGGGCGTTAGGGCGACCAAAGCCGTAACAGCTGCAGAGGTCAGTATGCGTTTGAACAGATACAAAGTTCGCTCCGATTAAGTCCAACGTCGGCGGCCCGCCTGCGCGCAGCCCCCAAGATCACCAAAGGGTTTAGAAAGGCTTAGGACCAAAGGGGGCAAATTACAACAAATGCCGCCCCGTTTGATACCGCGCCAGTGATCACATATTCGGGTAGTTCGGCCCTTCGCCGCCCTGTGGCACATCCCAAGTGATGTTCACGCTGGGATCCTTGATGTCGCAGGTTTTACAATGCACACAGTTTTGCGCATTGATCTGGAACCGCGGATTGGACCCATCGTCATCGCGCAGCACCTCATAGACACCTGCGGGGCAATAGCGTTGTGCAGGCTCTGCAAACTCGGGCAAATTGGTGCCAATCGGGATGTTCACATCCCCAAGTTTGAGGTGACAGGGTTGTTCTTCTTCATGGGCCGTGGCTGAAAAGCTGACGTTGGTAAGCCGATCAAAACTTAGAACCCCATCAGGCTTGGGATAGTCGATCTGTTTGTGATCTGCAGCCTTGCCTGTGGATTGGGCATCGGTCTTGCCGTGTGGTCGCGTGCCAAAAAGCGAAAAGCGAAAGATCGACTGGAACCACATATCAAACCCGCCAAGGCCCAAACCCCCAAGGGGGCCGAACTTTGCATTTAGCGGCGCGACATTGCGCACAGGCTTTAGATCGCGCCCAACGGGACCGTCGCGCAGCTCTGCATCGTAATCCGCCAAGGTGTCGCCAGCGCGCCCAGCGGCGATGGCTTTAAGCGCGGCGTCCGCCGCCGCAATGCCCGATAGCATAGCGTTGTGATTGCCCTTAATGCGCGGCAGGTTCACAAGCCCGGCCGAACAGCCAAGCAAAGCCCCACCGGGAAACGCGCTTTGGGGGATCGACTGATAGCCACCCTTGGTCACAACGCGCGCGCCATAAGCCACCCGTTTTCCGCCCTCTAGCATCTTGGCGATGCTGGGGTGATGCTTGAACTTTTGGAATTCCATGTAAGGAAACAGATGCGGGTTTTTGTAGTTTAGATCGACGATATAACCCACATAAACCTGATTATTTTCAAGATGATAGACGAAGGAACCGCCAGAGTTTTTCCACCCCAATGGCCAACCCATTGTGTGCAAAACCTCGCCTTGGCGGTGGTTTTCCGGCTTCACTTCCCAAATTTCTTTCATGCCAAGACCAAACTTGGGCACATCGCACTCTGCATCCAAGCCAAATTTCGCAATCACTTTCTTGGCCAGCGAGCCGCGCGCGCCTTCGGACAGGAACACGTATTTGCCGTGCAACTCCATGCCCGGCTCATAGCTTGGCCCCGGCGTGCCATCCGCCAATTTGCCAAACTCGCCCGCGATCACGCCTTTTAGCGCACCATCGGACCCGTAAACCACATCCGAACAGGCCATGCCGGGGAAAATTTCGACCCCTAAAGCTTCGGCTTGTTCGGCCAGCCAACGACAGACGTTGC
>CAZBBZ010000427.1:0-2741 GCA_964489925.1 uncultured Rhodobacterales bacterium | reverse complement strand
ATACAAGGGCGGGAAATCAAATGACGGGCGTACTTACCACGGTATCCAAGAGCTGCGCCCCTATCAATATCTGGACTACGATCCAAAAGACGTGTTGCGGTTTTTGGATTTTGACCTGCCGATAAACTGGCAGGAACGCATCCGCCCCGCCGCAGAAACCCGCCATGCCAGCCTGATCCGCGCGGTTCATGCGGATGCGCAATTGCGCGAGGTGATGACCCAGTTTTGGCACGATCATTTCAACGTCAATTCTGGCAAGGACGAAACCACCGCGATCTTTTTTCCAAAGTATGACGAGATCATGCGCACCCATGCGCTTGGGAATTTTCGCGCACTTTTGGGTGCGGTTGCGCGCGCGCCAGCCATGTTGTTTTATCTCAATAACGAAGCGTCGCGCGCCAGCCCAGCAAACGAAAATTTTGCTCGTGAATTGCTGGAACTCCACACGCTTGGGGCGCAGCACTATTACAACGATCTTTACGACGATTGGCGGGCCGTGCCCGGCGCGCAAGCAGGCGCAGCCACCGGGTACATCGACCAAGATGTTTACGAGGTCGCGCGTGCTTTTACCGGCTGGTCTGTGGGCGATGGCCGCTGGATTGGCGAAGGCACCCATGCCCCTGAAACCGGGCGTTTTGAATATATCGAAGCATGGCACGACCCCTATCAAAAGCGCATCTTGGGCCGCGAATTTGCACCCAACCGAGCGCCTATGGCCGATGGCGAAGAGGTGCTTGACCTGCTGTCCAAACATCCCGGCACCGCGACATTCGTGTCCGGCAAAATCATGCGCGCGCTAGGGCTTGAAACCCCGTCACCCGACTATCGCGCCCGCATCGCGGATCGGTTTTTGCGCCACAGCGATCAAAGCGATCAAATCGCTCGCGTGGTTCGCGCCATCGTTTTGGACCCAGAATTTGCCGCAACCCCACCAACAAAGCTGCGCCGCCCATTCGAGTTTCTAACCGCGCTTTATCGGCTTAGCGGTGCGCAAATCACCACCACCCATCTGCGCCACGACTGGTTTTTGTCCCGCGCCGGCTGGACCCAGCACGAGGTCCGCCCCCCCAGCGGTCATTCCGATGCGTCGCAGGATTGGGCCAACACGCGAACCTTGAATGCCATGGTGGATATGGCCCTTTATGCCCATGACGATTGGGCAGGGATTGTGACCGCTGACTTTAGCAACCCCTTGGGGGCGCAAAGTTTTGGTGCCCTCGCGCAGGTTTGGGAAGCGCGCTTTGGCCTTGCAGAAGGCGCGTTACATGCGGGCATTGACTATGTCTTGGCCAAAGCTGACAGCCCGTTGCCTAAGGATGATCCCGATCATATCGCTTGGGCCACCACCACCTTTTTGTCGATGGGCGCGCTTAGCACCGCCCATTTGTTCAAATGAGGGGGCCACGCCATGTCTGAACCCATTCTCGTCATTGTATTTCTGCGCGGCGGCATCGACGGGTTGAACCTGATCAGCCCAACCGCAGATGCAAATTACATCGCCGCGCGCCCCAAAAATATGCGCGTCCTGCGCAAAGGCGACAACAAGGGGCTATTGCTGAAAGACCAAGCCGCCGATGTGGATTTCCGTTTTCACCCCCGCGCCAAACCTTTGGCCGATCTGTTTGGGGCCGGCGAATTAGCGGTGATCCATGCCTCCGGTCTGGTGGATGGTACCCGTAGCCACTTTGATGCAGAGGCGCGGATGGAACGCGCCGCGCAAACCAATAGTGCAGGTGGTTGGTTGGGCCGCTGGTATGATGCGCATAAGCCTAACGGCAACTTGCCGATCCTTGCCGCAGGTGCGTCCGCCCCAGACAGTTTGCGCGGCGCGCGGGATGTGGCGGTGGCCGAAGCGCTCGAAGATTTGATCCTTGCCCAAGGTCACGACTTATCCCCGGTTCTGCGCCGCCGGATTGCAGAAGGTTTTGGAACCCACCCCCTTATTGGGGCGCCGATGCAATCGCTTTTGCAACTCAGCCAAACTCTGGAATCGCGGATCGTGGATGCAGCGTCGGGGGATGTGCGCGACTATATTCCAGATGTGGACTACCCAGATCGCGGCCCGACCAAAGAATTTATGACCGTGGCCCAAGCGATCAAGCTTGACCTTGGGTTGCGCGTGGCCACCGTCGATTTTGGCGGCTGGGATCATCACGTGGATCAAGCCAAGGATTTCGACCGCCGTCTTGCCTGGCTTTCGTCCAACCTAATGGCGTTCTGGCGGGATTTGGGCAAACACCAACAAAACACCACCATCGTCGTGATGAGCGAATTTGGCCGTCGCTTGCGTTCCAACACGGCAGGCGGCACCGATCACGGCTTTGGCAATGCGATGATGGTCATGGGGGCAGATGTGCGTGGCGGGCGCATGTACGGACGTTGGCCCGGATTAAAAAACCACCAACTTGATAACGGCGCGGATCTAAACATCACTACGGATTACCGCCATGTGCTGGCCGAAGTGATGCACCGTCACATGAAAGAACCCGATCTGTCGCAGATTTTCCCAAACTTCACCCCGGACTTCAGAGGTGTCTTTGGACGCGTGCCCCTGCCCCCAAAACCAAGACCTCAAACCGCAAAACAATAAAAAAGGCCCAACAGACCCTGTGTTGCCTGTTGAGCCCCAATACCTAAGGCATAGAATTTGAGTTTTCGCTCGGAGGGAAGGCCCAACGTGTAGCGATACAAGACAGTTGCGTACTGTAATTCTTGCATCAGTGTGGTGATGAAAGCAAAAA
>CAZBBZ010000426.1:0-2742 GCA_964489925.1 uncultured Rhodobacterales bacterium | reverse complement strand
CCGTTGGTGGTCTGATAGCTGTCTTCGGCAAATTTCGGCAATTGCGCCGTGCCAAACATCGCCTCGTCCCGCACCAGAACCGGGGTCCATGTTTCGGTCAAGCCATTTTGGTCGATATGGGTGTCCAACATGAACTGCGCCAAAGCGCGGTGCAGCCGGATCAGCGTGCCTTGCAAAATCACAAAGCGCGAGCCTGACAGTTTAGAGGCGCGCTCAAAGTCGAAATTCACCGCCGCGCCCGCGACCTCGAAATGCTCTACAGGGGTGAAGTCAAAGCTGCGCGGCGTGCCCCATTTGTGGATTTCCACATTGTCAGCTTCATCCGCACCTTCGGGGATCCCGTCCATGGGCATGTTGGGCAAAGAGGCCAGCGCCTCTTGCAACCGCTCGTCAATCGCCTTGGCTTCCGCCTCTAACGCGGCGGCTTGGGCTTTTTGATCGGCAACCAATCCGCGCAACCGCTGAAATTCGGCGTCGTCGCCAGATGCTTTGGCAGCACCGATTTTCTTGGCCGCGGCGTTCAATTCTGCGGCCAAAGCTTCGGCGGCAGAAATCTTTGCGCGGCGCTCTGCATCGATTGCCAAAAGGCTTGGCGATTGCGGCTCTAGGCCGCGCATTGCCATTGCAGCGTCAAAGCGGTCGGGGTTTTCGCGGATAAATCGAATGTCATGCATGGGATCTGGCACCGGTAAATTTGGAATGGGCTGGCTAATGCACCAAAGTTTCGGGTCTGGCAATGGGGATGGCTATCGGGGTGGTAATCGCGACCATAAACGCTTGGGGCCAATTAGATGCGGAATTGTTGCAAACTGACCCCTGCCCATCTTGCAAAGCGAAGGTGCCACCTATAGGTAGCTTTTCAGAAATTCGCTCCCTTGGGTGGGATGGAATACGAACCGGTCTACCCGACCAAGCAAAGGGGAAAAGCCCATGTTTCTAGCAACGCCTGCATATGCACAAAGCGCCGGAGGCGGTCTCGCTGGCGGTCTTGGCGGTCTTATTCCGATTTTCCTGATCTTTGGTATCATGTATTTCTTGATGATCCGCCCCCAGCAAAAGAAGATGAAAGAACACGCCGCTATGGTTGACGCGCTGCGTCGTGGCGATCAAGTGGTCACCCAAGGTGGCGTGATCGGCAAAGTGTCCAAAGTGTTTGAAGACGGCGAAATCGAAGTCGAAATCGCCAAGGATACAAAAGTGCGCATCATCAAATCGACCATCGTTCAGGTGCGCAGCAAGACTGAACCAAGCGAATAAGTTTCTTTGAGCGGGGTTGGAGACAGCCCCCCCTTTCAAACCACTTTCAAACCACCTCGGTTTTTCTAAAATAGAGTAACAGGACGCCTTAGATGCTCGATTTTCCCCTTTGGAAGAAATGTCTGATCTGGGGCGTTTGTTTGCTCGGTATCATCTTTTCCGCGCCGAACCTGTTTTACGACCGAGTTGAGCGTTACAATGACGCCAATGCGCTGGTCGAGTTGGGCGAAACCCCAGATGCGGCGGATGCAGGGGCTTGGGTTTCGTTTCTTCCCTCATCTTTGGTAAATCTTGGCCTTGATTTGCGCGGTGGTGCGCATTTGTTGGTCGAAGTGCAGGTTGAAGAGGTTTACGCGGAACGTCTTGAAAGCTTTTGGCCAGAAGTGCGCGACACGTTGCGCGAAGTGCGTGACACGGTTGGTACTGTGCGGCGCATTGATACGGATGATGGCACGCTACAGCTGCGGATTTCAAAGCCCGATGGCATGGCGACCGCGCTTGAAGAATTGCGCCAGCTTTCCCAGCCTGTGCCAACGCTTACAGGTGGCGTGTCTAGCGATTTCGAATTTGCCGGGGCGGGGAACATCATCACAACCACGCTTTCGGAAGCGGAACGTCTCGCCACCGATGATCGGACCATGCAGACCTCGCTGGAAATTATTCGCCGTCGTGTGGATGAGGCTGGCACGCGCGAGCCGAGCATCCAACGCCAAGGCGAGCGTCGTATTTTGATCCAAGTGCCGGGCATTGGGTCCGCCGAAGAATTGCTGGACCTGATCGGGAAAACCGCCAAGCTGACCTTCCACCCGGTTGAGCGCAGCACATCCAACCCGGATGAGCGCCCCGGTGCGGGCAACATCATTCTGCCAAGCGTGGATCAAGAAGGCATTTACTACATCCTTGAACGCCGCGCAGTGATTACGGGCGAAAATCTGGTGGATGCCTCGCCTGCTTTTGACCAAAACGGTCAACCGGCGGTGAACTTTCGCCTGAACCCGGCGGGCGGGCGCGTCTTTGGGGAATATACGGCGGAAAACATCGGCCTGCCCTTTGCGATTGTGCTGGATGACGAGGTTATCTCTGCCCCCACGATCCAAAGTCATATTCCCGGTGGCTCTGGCATCATCACAGGCCGTTTTTCGGTGGAAGAAAGCACGCAGTTGGCGATCCTGTTGCGCGCTGGTGCGCTGCCTGCGGAAATCCAAGTGCTCGAACAACGCACGGTTGGACCGGAGCTTGGCCAAGACAGTATTGACGCGGGGCGCATTGCCGCGCTGATCGCCTTTGCGGGCGTGCTGATCTTTATGTTCCTTAGCTACGGGCTGTTTGGCATCTTTGCCAATATCGCGCTGATCCTGAACGTGACGCTGATTTTTGCGTTGCTTAGCATCATCGGGGCGACCCTGACCTTGCCGGGCATTGCAGGCATCGTCTTGACCATCGGGATGGCGGGGGATGCAAATGTGCTGATCTTTGAGCGTATCC
>CAZBBZ010000425.1:0-2747 GCA_964489925.1 uncultured Rhodobacterales bacterium | reverse complement strand
CGTGTCGGGGGTTCAAGTCCCTCCTTCGCTACCAAAACCCATAAAATTTCCAAGCTGATGACGATCAAGGGCGCAAACTTGTCCTGAAATGACACGAATCAAAGGCAAAGCACTTATTAGCGACGCAATTTTTCTACGCAGCGCAGGCGCTTTTGGGCGCGAATGCGAAGAATCCGCTGCATTGGTCGCCTTAAAGTGGTAAAATCCAGCCCTCAAGTCAATCCTTGGGCGGTTTGGCCGCAATTTGGTCCCAATCACATCCAAATTCCGTCAAAACATATTACCATAACAATCTTGCGTAAGTGAGCACACACTCTCACACACCGCGACAAAAGACGTCCCCCCACCTCTTTTGTTGCATTCACTATCGCTTACGTTTTTTTGCGGCGGGTTCGGGTCCACACCCCGAGCCCGCTGCGTGATTCTGGGGACCACAACTTCCCCTAAATCGTAATTATTCCAACCACTTACTGACTTTGTTTTGGATGGTCCGAGCCACACCCCGGACCATCCCAACAAACTACCCCCGTAGTACGTGGCGGTGGTCACTTCGTCCAAGCTCTCACTCAAGGACGACGGACATCTTCCGCCATTTGCCGATAAGAAATCAGATCGAAATCTTTCTTCTTTGCGACCGGGGTTGCCCCCACAACCGTGTTCCGGCCTTCGACAAGACAGTTGATAAGAGAGGCGCACGATTCGTTCAACATTTTATGCAATAATGCTGGAATAGGTGATGTAAATTTGCCTAAAATGGCAAAAAATATAATTAATACAAAGGGTTATATCTGGTTAATTCATGCAGTCGTCTAGTGACGTTTTGTGCGGAAATGCTGGAGCGCGTAGGGCAAGCTATCGCTTGGGTTGTATTTGGCCAAAAGTGACCACTGTTTTTTTGCGCTTTTCGTCAGGTTTTGCATTGCCTAATTATGGCAGATGAAACTTTTTTACCTAAAAACCTGCGATACCTGCCGCAAAGCGGTCAAGCACCTCGCTTCTTTCGCGCCCACCCTTGTCGAAATCCGCAACGACGGACTGGAGGCAGAGGAGGTGTCCCTGTGGCTCGCCGCCGTGGGGCCGGATGTGTTGATCAACAAAAAGTCGCGTACATGGCGCGAATTGTCGAGTGATCAGCGCAATGCCGATCCGACAACCCTGATCCTAGAAAACCCCACGGTGATGAAACGCCCAGTTATCATCACGGATGATCAAGTTTTGGTGGGATGGACTGCAGCCACGCAAGCGGCTCTTGGTATCGAGCCCGCATAAATCCCTTGGAACATAAATCCCTTAGAAAACCGATACGATCAGGGCGAACAGGGAAAACCCGCCAAGGGCTGTGAGCGTCATCACCATTCCAACTTTGCGCCCAAAGATCCACTGCCCGGCGCCAGAAAAGGCGATGCCGTGTAACACGCGCCCAACAAAAAACAGCGCTCCCAACAAAATAAGCAGAACGCCACTGCCGTTTTGCATTTCAATGACGAGCATCAAAATCAACGCAATCGGCGCGTATTCAGCGCAATTGGCCTGCGCGCGCACCCTTCGGCGCATGGTTTTATCATCACCATCGCCCAGCGAAATGCTGGCCTGACGCCGATACATAATAACGCGCGCGGAAAGCACCAGAAACAAAAGACCCATCAGGCCCGCAAATACACCAGTGATCATTGTTGAATGCCTTCCCAAGTGGTTTGTGCGTCCAGCTTAGGTGCTGGGACGTGACCGTCAAGCTGGGAACGCGCCCCTGAAAGCGTCATCAGGGTTTTCTTGGATGAAGTTTTTTTGACTTTCTTGTTACTCGTCACTGGGTCAACATGGACCCATGCAAAACCCGTTCAAAACCATCCTTAGCCGCCCTGAAACCACGCCCGGTGTTTATTCAGATGACGAACGTGGCTTGGCAAATCGCAATTCTGGCATGCTGTTGGAACTGCTCAAGGCAGATGTGACCCCGGTTGGGGCGCATTATCTGCTGACCCATTTCGATGTGCCGCTGCCTGATCCGGTTTCCTATCGCTTGGAGTTGAACGGCGGGTTTGAACGCCCCCTTTCCCTGTCACTTGAGGACATCAAATCGCGCCCGTCCATTTCGCGCCAAGTCACCATGGAATGTGCCGGGAATGGCCGCGCACATGTCAGCCCCAGAGCCTATTCAATGCCTTGGGCGGGCGAAGCTGTTGGCAACGCGATTTGGACCGGAACCCCCCTTTGGCCTTTGATCCAAGAGGCACAGCCAAAGGCCGATACCATCGAAATCAGCTTTACCGGCGCGGATTTCGGGTTTGATCGCGGGGATGCGCATTACTTTGGGCGCGCGCTCAGCTTGAAACAGCTTCAAGACCTCGACGTGATGCTTGTTTGGGCCATGAACGATCAACCATTGGCCCCGCAACATGGAGCGCCTTTGCGCCTGATCGTGCCGGGGTGGTATGGCATGGCCAGCGTCAAATGGCTTGCTAGGATCGAGGCGCTGACCACGCCTTATGACGGCTTTCAACAGGTTCAAACCTATCGCTATCGCACAACGCAGGACGATCCCGGGCGCCCGGTGACGACCATGAAACCGCGCGCGCTGATGGTGCCGCCCGGCGTTCCAGATTGGACCAGCCGCAAGCGATATGTGCCACAAGGGTCGACCCGTATTGAAGGTCGGGCGTGGTCTGGGGCAGGCACAGCGATTGCAAAGGTCGAATTTGGCGCAAATAACGACGCGTGGCAGGAAACGGAATTGCGTCTTGGCGATC
>CAZBBZ010000424.1:0-2756 GCA_964489925.1 uncultured Rhodobacterales bacterium | reverse complement strand
TTGCGAAAGGTGGCTGCCTTGGTCTGGTGGGTGAAAGTGGATCGGGCAAGTCTACGCTGTCCTCGATCATCGCGCGGCTGCAAGATGCCACAAGCGGTGATATCCTGTTTGAAGGCACATCGCTGTTCGACAAGCCCGCCGCGCGCTTTGCCAGTGACCCGCGTCGCCCTGAGATACAGATGGTGTTTCAAGACGCAACCGATAGCCTGAACCCCCGCCACACGGCTGCCCAATCTATTGCAGAGCCAATGCGCCAACTTGCCAAGATCGGACGCAACGAACGCGCGACACGGGTAGAAGAATTGGCTGAACAAGTTGGCTTGCCAGAGGCGCTGCTAAGCCGTCTGCCGCATCAACTATCGGGTGGGCAAAAGGCGCGTGTTGGCATTGCGCGGGCCTTGGCGGTGAACCCGAAGCTCTTGATCTTGGACGAACCAACCGCTGCCTTGGACGTCTCTATTCAAGCGCTCGTTCTGAACCTACTGGCGGAGCTACGGCATCGGTTGAACCTGACATATTTGTTTGTCAGCCACGACCTGGCTGTGGTGCAAATGCTCTGCGACACGGCGCTAGTGATGCGTGCGGGCGCATGTGTGGAATACGGGGCGACAGAAACAGTCCTGTCAGCGCCGCAAAGCAGCTATACAAAGCAACTTTTGGACGCGATCCCTCAGCCAATGATCTAAGGTTTTTGGCCGAGGGCAAAGAGGACGTGTTTATTCCTTACCGAGGTCTACAGCGGCCACCGGAGGCGCTTTGGCTGCGCGCTTGAACGGGTTCACATCTGGCACTTCGTAATCAAGCGGAATTTCTCCCTTGGCATAGCCATCCGCCAGATATCGAAACCCACGTACGGTCATGCGCATCAAATGCTCGCCGGCTTTTAGAGGCGGATATTTTGCGTCCACCTCTGGCGTGCGGAACTTTTCCAATGGCTGCACAATAGAGTGGTAATCAAGCCCAAAGAACAGTGGGAAGGAATAGCGTTCGCGGCCAATATTCGTCACCCTGTGTTGGGTCGATTTGAACTGGCCGCCAGACCATGTTTCAAAGATGTCCCCGATATTTACGATAAAGCAGCCCGGAATCGGCGGCGCTTCGATCCAAACGTCATCGGCGTTCATCACTTCAAGGCCCGGTCCGCCTTGCAGCAGGATCGTAAAGCACTCAAAATCCGAATGGGCGGTGATGCCCATCACGTCTTTGGTCGCGTCCATATCGTTTTCAAGATAACGCAACATGCGCAGCTGCGACGTCGGGTTGGTGATATATTTGGTCAACTCTTCGGGCGCGACGCCAAGCTCGGCTGCCAAAGCATCCATCAGCGTTAAGCCAAGATCAAAGATCGCGTCATAATAGCCCGACACGGCTTCTCGCCAACCGTCGATCTCTGGCCAAATATTCGGGCCAGTCATACGCCATTTTGCAAGGTAGTCTGGATGATCCGCAGGAGCCTCATAGGACATGTCCCAAGCTTCGTTGAAATTAATCTCTTTGGGAAAATCGCTGCCGTTTTCCTCGAAAGGTACATAGCCGCGGTGGTTGGTCGAATACCCAGACCAATACTTCATCTTAAAACTGCGCGGCTTTTCGTGGAACGCTTTTGACGCGGCCATCACCCCATCGATCAAGTCTTGGGAAACGCCGTGGTCAGTGATGTAAAAGAACCCAGAGGTGCGCGCTGCTTCCCCAAGCGCATTGGATACGGCCAGCTTGTCTTCTGGTCTGCCGGTTCGAAGGCCTGAAATGTCAATGACCGGAAGGCTAGCCTCTTCGATCTTAATAGCCCCAAAATCTTCGCTCGCTAACGCGCCCATTTCAGCATCCTTTCCAACTGATCTTGTTGACCTTCGACGGATTCGGATCGCGATATCAAGCGCTTTGATTAGATTTTAAGCTTTATTGCATAATTGCTTTCGAAACAGGCAATCGAACTCAATTTGCGCCTAATTTTTCAACATGCAGCCAAATTCCTAAAAGGGGGTCTGTGTTTGATTGACTCCGCTCGGTCCCCCTTCTGGGATGGGTTCAGTGCGGCGTGGGGCTCTTTGGCAAACTTCTCAAAGATGACGCGCGCGGGCATCTGACATTTTGCGATAGGGAAGCTACTATGACCAAGACAAACCGCCGTTCATTTCTGAAATCCACAGCCAGCGTCGGAGGTCTTGCCCTTGCAGGTACATCACTCGCGGCACCTGCCTTGGCCGAGAAACGCACACTTCGCGTCGGCTCTTATGGCGGATACTTTGAAGACAGCTTTAAGTCTTTTGTCTACCCCGCTTTCACAGAAGCCACGGGGATTGAAATTGAAAGTATCACGCAGCCAAACTCATCTGACTGGCTGATTACGATGCAACAGGCGTCTAGTTCTGGCAACATTCCAACCGATGTGTCGCTCTTTGCCCGCGATGCGTTAATCAAAGCCTCGCGGATTGGTGATTTGCTAGAACCGCTGGACAGCACGGCCATGCCTGCAACGGCGAACCTTGATGACTATTTTGTCTATGAAGACACCACTGGCGTGATCGGTGTGGGCGCGATGTCGTGGTTTTCTTCTATGGTCATTAACCCAGAGCAGGTAACGACAGAACCGACCAGCTGGGCGGAGTTCTGGGACCCAAGCATATATGAAGCCAGTCTTGGCCTGTCGAAGCTGTTCAACTCAAACCTGCTCGACGTCATCGCGGCGACCTTCTTTGAAGGCGAAGCAACATTCGCAACCAACGATGGTATCGTGGCCTTGGTTGAAAAGGCCG
>CAZBBZ010000423.1:0-2775 GCA_964489925.1 uncultured Rhodobacterales bacterium | reverse complement strand
GGGCTATCAAGCGAGCGCCACTCTGCATTGATGAAGGCCCCAAGCGCGTTGGCAATATGCACGATGGTCACATCTTCGGGATTTGACAGGGTGTCAAAAGCCGCAACAAAGCGCTGCCCATATGCCGGAACGCTGCGCACCCGCTTGGCGATGATCGGCCAAGCGCCATCGATGCGGTCATGCACAGCCCCGGCGATTTGGTTTTCCTTGGGATTGCCCGCCATTTCAAACTGAGCGGTCAGCGGAAACAGCGCTTGGGCGGCCAAAATATGGTCAAGACCGCTCGGCAGCCATTCTTCGGCAGGGGAATTAAAGCCGTTGCCATAAAGGTCAGAAACCTCGAGCCGCCCGTCATGGAATAATACGCGAATGTCGCGCGCGCCCAAATTCCAAAGCGCAGGTGCATTGCGTGGCACACGCTTTTTGATGCGGCTCTCACCCTCACCGGCGCTGCGTTCTGGGCCAAGGCCACGGCCGCCCTCGCCAATGCCAAGGGGCAAACCGTCTGAGCCGCCAAAGTCATGGTTATGGCAGGTCCCGCAGGAAATATTGCGATTACCCGACAAGATCGGATCGTAAAACAGCAACTGCCCAAGGGCCGCTTGGGCCGGGTCAAACGGATGAAACGCAACATCCGGCTGCGCTTGCAAAGCACCGGGAAAACTTGCGACAACAAGACCAAGGACGGAGGCCCATATATGCGATTTCTTTTTGCCCTCATGTTGCTGGCGACCCCGGCGCTGGCTGATATCGAAGCCGCGCGTGATCTGATGGAAGACGGGCGCTTCCAAGAGGCGCGCGGTGCGCTTTGGCCTGCGGCGCGCTCGGGTAATGCGGATGCCGAAGAGCTGATCGGCGTGATGTACGCCATGGGGCTGGGGGTCGAGCGCGACGATGCGCGCGCCTTTGAATGGTATCTGCGCGCGGCCATGAAGGGGCATCCGGGCGCGCAATCCGGGGTTGGGTGGTACTATGAGATCGGGCGCGGCATGCCGGCCCCCGATCTGACCCGCGCCTATATGTGGTACGTGCTTTCGGCCATAGGAGGCGACCCTGACGCGGCGATCAGTCAAGAAGAAGTCACCAAGAAGATGACGAAAGAAGAAATTGAAAAAGCGCATATCTTGATCGATGACTACCGGGTCTGGCTCTATCCGTTCCGTTGAACGAGGCAACAAAACATCAGTCTTTGGTCTAAAAATATCCCCGGGGGGTGCGGGGGGCTGGCCCCCCGCCGGAGCGGGACGCAACGCGCGTCAGCGCGCACACGAAAGTAAACATGGTGCCCAAGACGACGAAGCCCCGGGCACCACGGATTTAAGAAAACCGCCTATTGCAGTTCCATCGCCCGCGCGCCGTTGATGGCGCTTTCCGCCGTTGCAACCGCGCCGGTCAATGCGTCAAACGCCATTGCGCCGCCATCCACATTGCTTTTGAACCAGTCGTAAACCGGGGTCGCGGCGTCTTTGAAGGCCGCTTTCTGGTCTGGAGTTGGCACATAAAGATCACCGCCACCGGCAACAAAATCCGCATAGGCTTGGATCGACTTACGCTTAGGCGAGGCAAACGTCGCCTGTTGCAACTGGTAGAACCCATCCACAACCACGCGACGCATATCTTCGGGCATGCCCATGAACTTGTCGTTGTTCATAAACCAAAGCGCGCCCATATAGGCGTGACCATCCAAAGTCACATACTGCAGACCTGCATCGGGGAACTTCATGTTCATGATGTCGGTGATGCCGTTCTTGGATCCCTCGACCACACCGGTCTGGAACGAGGTGAACAGCTCAGGCCACGGGATCGGCGTCGGTGATGCGCCCAGCGACTTGACGAGCTCTTGCGGCAGATCCGCGACGACCGTCCGGATCTTCAGCCCTTCCATATCACCCGGTCCCTGCACGCGGCGCTTGGTATTCGCAAAATTGCGCCAGCCGCCCGTATTGCCAACCGTCATCAACCGAAGCGCCCCACCAGAGCCCTCCTGAACCATCGACTGCATCTCTGTCACAAAGGACGAGCCATTGGCCAAGACGCTCTCGGCAATCCGGTCATCGGCCATCAGATAAGGCAGATCCAGCACCTGAACGAAAGGAAAGAGGTTCGCCGTCCCGCCAGAGGTCGACACATAGATGTCGATATTGCCATCGGCGACACCGGACAGACACTCCGTCCCGTTCGAGCACAGCTGCGTGCCGATAAAGAGCTCCACCGCAATTTTACCGTTGGACGCGGCTTCGACGTAATTCTTGAAAACAATCAGACCATCATAGTCCTCGTCGTTCTCGTTCGAATTCGCGGTAGCGCGCAGTTCAAACTCTGCGTGACCGCCCGCATAAGCGCCAAACGCGCTCCCTGCGAGCATCGCCGCAGCCGCGACCGCTGTTGTCAGACCATTCAGCATATTGAAATCTCCCTATTGCTGATCTTTTTTAATTCACGAACCCGGTCAAACGCGGGATCGTCATCGAGATTGCCGGGACATATGTGATCAGGAAGATCACAATCACCTCCACGGCAAGGAACGGCAAGATTGCTCTCGCAATCGATTCAACTTTTTCACCCGAGACGGCAGACGCCACAAAAAGCACCAGCCCCATCGGCGGTGTCGCCAGCCCAACGGTCAGGTTCACACTCATGATGATCGCGAAATGCACTGGATGCACGCCCAAATCCACAAAGATCGGGCCGAGGATTGGACCAAGGATGATGATCGCGGGTCCTGCATCGAGGAACATGCCCACAATGAACAGAAGGATGTTGATCAGAAACAGC
>CAZBBZ010000422.1:0-2786 GCA_964489925.1 uncultured Rhodobacterales bacterium | reverse complement strand
GCTTGTGACTGAGGGCAAAGAATTCCCCGAAGGCTCGCTAATTATGGGCGCGCCCGCCAAAGCGGTGAAAACGCTAAGCGCGGAACAAATTGCCGGGTTGAAACGCTCCGCTGAGGGGTATGCAGCGCGGGCCAAGCAGTTCAAATCCGGTCTAAGAGAAGTTTGAACGGTGCAAGCGCAAGTCTTGAAAACGCCGATCCCATTTGATGAAGCCGTGGGCGAGGCTGCAGCAAACCAATTCCCAAACCTTGATGAAGATACCCGCAGCCTGATCAAAGGGGCCGCCGGATGTAGCCCATACCTTGCGAGGCTATTGGAAAAAGAGGCGCATTGGCTTGCGGAAATTTGGGGTTTGCCACAGATTTTTGACTTTAAGTTTGGCCCGCAAGGGGCAGATATAAAAACAGTTTCCGCGAATTTGCGCCAAGCTAAACGGCGCGTTGCGCTATATCTGGGGCTGAAAGATTTAAGCGGTGCTATGCCCGTTTCCGATGTGATCCGCCATTTGTCGGATTTTGCGGATTTTGCCGTAGAGACCGCGCTTGCAACGGTGATTGCGGACCTTTTGGCGCGAAAGCGACTTAAGCATTTCGATGAAACCGCGCGCGCAAAAAGTTGCGGCATCTTTATTGTCGCCATGGGCAAACACGGCGCGCATGAGCTGAATTACTCGTCCGATATTGATCTGATCGCCATGTTTGATGATCGCGACATGGATGAAGAAACTTATTTTAAGGCGCGCAAAGACGCGGTTTTGATCACGCAAGCGATGGCGCGATTGCTTTCAGAAAATACCGCTGAGGGCTATGTTTTTCGCACAGATCTGCGATTGCGTCCCGATCCCGGAACCACGCCTGTTTGTGTTGGTATGGAATTTGCGGAACGCTATTACGAAAGCTTGGGCCGCACCTGGGAGCGCGCGGCTTTCATAAAAGCGCGGATCATCGCGGGGGATATAGACACTGGCGCAGGATTTTTGGCGCGCTTGAAACCCTTTGTGTGGCGGCGCTATCTCGATTTTGCGGCCATTCGCGAAACCCAAAACATGTTGACCAATATTCGCGATCACAAGGGGCTGACGGGGCCGATTACCTTTCCCGGCCATAATGTAAAATTGGGGCGCGGTGGCATCCGTGAAATTGAATTTTTCGCCCAAACCCAACAACTGACTTTTGGCGGGCGCGAGCCGACCTTGCAATGCGCGGGCACAAAACCCGCCCTCGCTGCCTTGGCCGCCCACAATCAGATCACGGACAGTGATGCGGCAAATCTTGCGACCGATTACGATGTGTTGCGAATGTTGGAACACCGCTTGCAGATGCTTGACGACGCGCAAACCCATTCGTTGCCCGCTTTTGATGATGCAATTGCACGGTTTTCGCATTTTTGCGGGCATGCGCGGGCAAGCGATCTTGAGGCATTGGTTCTGCAAGTGTTGGAACGGGTTCACGGTACAACGGACTTTGAAAATGCGGGCGACGAGGTGCCTTTGGTCCAACCGTCGCCTGCCAGCCAAAGTATCACTGCAGATCAAAAACGCGCGTGGGAAACTTTGCCCGCCTTCAAAAGTCCGCGCGCGCAAGAAATTTTTGACGCCATTGAACCGCATTTGGACGCAGCAGTGGCGGCCACCCATGACGCAAGCGTGACGTTGCGGGGGCTTGATGCGTTTATCACTGCATTACCTGCCGGGGTGCAGTTGTTTTCCCTGCTTGAAGCGCGGCCCAAACTTCTTGATCTATTGGTCGAAATTTGCGGCACAACGCCGGATCTTGCTCAGTATCTCGCCCATAATGTGCGCGTCTTTGATGCGGTGTTGGACGCAGAGTTTTTTGGCCCCTTGCCAAGTTTGGCCGACTATCAACGCGATCTTATCCAAACATTGCCCAAGTCGCTTGACTATGAAACGGCTCTTGATGCTTTGCGCATATGGAAAAAAGAGCAGCATTTTCGAATTAGTATTCATCTCTTGCAAGGTATTTCAGACAGTCGTGCCGTTGCATGTGCTTACAGTGATTTGGCCCAAGCGGTATTGGAACGGCTTTGCGCGGCGGTTGCGGATTATCTGGCCCCCCAGTTTGGCCCGCCCCCTGGCAATGGGGTTGCGATTATCGGCATGGGCAAGCTTGGCTCGCGGGAAATGACCGCGACATCTGATTTGGATTTAATCGTGGTATACGATGCCCCGCCGGACGCCGAAACCAGCGGTCCGCGCAAGACCTATGCGGGTGGCTATTACGGCAAGTTCACACAACGCTTGATCGCCGCCTTGACCAGCGCAACTGCCCAGGGCGTGCTTTATGAGGTTGATATGCGTCTGCGTCCTTCGGGGAGAAAAGGGCCAATTGCCACCAGTTTGGCTGCATTTTCGGCCTATCAACTTAACGAGGCTTGGACGTGGGAACATTTAGCCTTGGCACGCGCGCGGGTGGTATGCGGTGCAGATTTAGTTGTGGCGGACGTTAACAAAGCAATCCGCGAGGCTTTGGAAAAACCGCGCCAAAATGCGGCTTTGTTTGGGGATGTGATCGACATGCGCGCGCGTCTTAGCCGAGATAAGCCGGGAAAATCCAACCCGTGGGAAACGAAGGCGGGAACAGGGCGAATGCTTGATATCGAGCTGTTCGCCCAAGCGCTCGCACTTCATACCCGCGCAGATGCGACGCAGTCGGTCGTTGATTTGACTATAGGGTTTGGGGACGCGGGAACACTAACGCAAAAAGATGCAAGTGAACTGGCAGAGGCCTATCGTCTGTATTCAAACATCCAACAAGGCACGCGGTTGG
>CAZBBZ010000421.1:1600-2794 GCA_964489925.1 uncultured Rhodobacterales bacterium | reverse complement strand
GGTCCAGAGATTGACGCAAACTTTGCGCGCGCGGCTCAAAACATCGCCGATGTGGATGTGCTGCCAAGCCAAGGTGCAAACGTGTACGACATTCTGCGCCGCGACACATTGGTCGTGACCAAAGCAGGTATCGAGGCGCTGGAGGCGCGGTTGAAATGAGCACCAAACCAGAGCATTACGACATCATCCGCAAACCGTTGATCACCGAAAAATCAACAATGGCGTCCGAACACGGCGCGGTTGTGTTTGAAGTGGCCATCGATGCGAACAAACCAGCGATCAAAGAAGCGGTCGAAGGTCTGTTTGGCGTGAAAGTCAAAGCGGTGAACACCTCGATCACCAAAGGCAAGCAAAAGCGGTTCCGGGGTCAACTCGGTCGCCGTAAAGACGTGAAAAAGGCGTATGTGACGCTCGAAGATGGCAACACCATCGACGTGTCCACTGGCCTGTAAGTTTAATAGGAAACGGAAGACAGCAAGATGGCTCTAAAGACGTACAAACCGTCAACGCCAGGCCAGCGCGGGCTGGTTCTGATCGACCGTTCGGAACTGTATAAGGGTCGCCCTGTTAAAGCTCTCACTGAGGGTTTGAACAAAAAGGCGGGTCGCAACAATACCGGACGGATTACAATGCGCCGACGCGGCGGGGGGCCAAAGCGCCTTTACCGTATCGTTGATTTCAAGCGCCGCAAAATGGACGTGGAAGCGACCGTTGAGCGTATCGAATACGATCCTAACCGGACCGCATTTATCGCTTTGGTGAAATACACCGACGGCGAGCAAGCCTATATCATCGCGCCACAGCGTTTGGCCATTGGCGACAAAGTGATCGCGGGTGCCAAGGTTGATGTGAAGCCCGGCAACTGTATGCCGTTCACAGGCATGCCAATCGGTACGATCATTCACAACATCGAACTTAAGCCGGGCAAGGGCGGTCAAATCGCACGTGCTGCTGGAACTTATGCTCAGTTTGTTGGTCGTGACGGTGGTTACGCGCAGATCCGCCTGAGCTCAGGCGAACTTCGCCTCGTGCGTCAGGAATGTTTGGCAACAGTTGGTGCGGTTTCAAACCCCGACAACTCGAACCAAAACATCGGTAAAGCTGGTCGTAACCGTCACAAGGGCAAACGTCCTTCTGTTCGTGGTGTTGTTATGAACCCGGTCGATCACCCGCACGGTGGTGGTGAAGGCCGCA
>CAZBBZ010000421.1:642-1590 GCA_964489925.1 uncultured Rhodobacterales bacterium | reverse complement strand
TGTGACACCTTGGGGTCGTCCAACCAAGGGTGCGCGCACCCGGACCAATAAAACAACCGATAAATTCATCATCCGCTCGCGTCACGCGAAGAAAAAGGGGCGTTAATCCATGTCTCGTTCAGTATGGAAAGGTCCTTTTGTCGACGCTCATGTGCTTAAGAAAGCCGAAGCAGCGCGCGAAAGTGGCCGTAACGATGTGATCAAAATCTGGTCGCGTCGCTCGACAATTCTACCGCAGTTTGTGGGCCTGACGTTTGGCATCTACAACGGTCAAAAGCATATCCCAGTGGCAATCACTGAGGACATGATCGGTCAGAAATTCGGTGAATATAGCCCGACGCGCACCTATTACGGTCACGCAGCGGACAAAAAAGCGAAACGGAAGTAAGCGACATGGGTAAAGAGAAAAATCCACGCCGCGTGGCTGAAAACGAAGCGATGGCGAAAACGCGCATGCTGCGTACAAGCCCGCAAAAGTTGAACCTGCTCGCGCAAATGATCCGCAACAAGCCGGTTGATAAGGCTTTGGCTGATCTGACGTTTTCCAAGCGCCGTATCGCGCAAGACGTCAAAAAGTGCCTGCAATCCGCAATTGCGAATGCAGAAAACAATCACGGGTTGGATGTTGACGAGTTGATCGTCGCCGAAGCTTGGGTTGGCAAAAACTTGGTGATGAAACGCGGACGCCCTCGGGCACGCGGTCGTTACGGCAAAATCATGAAGCCGTTTTCGGAAATCACCATCAAGGTTCGCCAGGTAGAGGAGCAAGCGTAATGGGTCAGAAGATCAATCCAATCGGGCTGCGCCTGCAAGTCAACCGCACCTGGGACAGCCGCTGGTACGCCGATGGCGAAGAATACGGTCAGCTGCTGCACGAAGACATCAAAATTCGCGAATTCATTCGCGAAGAGTGCAAACAGGCGGGTATTTCCCGCGTGATCATCGAGC
>CAZBBZ010000421.1:0-632 GCA_964489925.1 uncultured Rhodobacterales bacterium | reverse complement strand
CAAAAAATGCCGCGTGTCGATCCACTCTGCGCGTCCCGGTGTCATCATCGGTAAACGTGGTGCGGACATCGAAACGCTGCGCAAGAAATTGGCTGTTTTCACAGACTCCGAACTGCACCTCAACATCGTTGAAGTACGCAAGCCAGAAATCGACGCTCAGCTTGTTGGCGAAAGTGTCGCCCAACAGCTAGAACGTCGTGTCAGCTTCCGGCGCGCCATGAAACGTGCGGTGCAAAACGCCATGCGCATGGGTGCTTTGGGTATCCGGATCAACGTCGCTGGCCGTCTTGGTGGTGCAGAAATCGCGCGGACCGAATGGTATCGTGAAGGCCGCGTGCCTCTCCATACACTTCGTGCTGACATCGATTACGCCCACGTGGAAGCACAGACGGCCTATGGTATCATCGGGATCAAAACGTGGATCTTCAAAGGTGAAATCATGGAGCACGATCCTGCTGCCCGTGACCGCAAGCAACAAGAGCTTCAGGATGGACCGCCCCCGCGCGGCGCACGTCCTGGTGGCCGCGACCGCTAGGAGGGTTGATCAATGCTTCAGCCAAAACGCACTAAATTCCGCAAGATGCACAAAGGCCGCATCAAAGGTGACGCAAAGGGCGGGTCTGACCTGAACT
>CAZBBZ010000420.1:0-2812 GCA_964489925.1 uncultured Rhodobacterales bacterium | reverse complement strand
ACAAGGGTTCATCAAAGAGGAACACCTTGGGATCACGCACAATCGCGCGACCAATGGCGACCCGCTGGCGCTGACCACCCGACAGATTGCGCGGGCTGCGATCCAAATAGTCGGTGATTTGCAAAATATCCGCCGCTGCGCGCACCCGGCGGTCGATCTCGTCTTTCGGGGTCTTGGCCTGTTTCAGACCAAAGGCCATGTTTTTGTAAACGGTCATATGCGGGTAAAGCGCGTAGGTCTGAAACACCATCGCCACGCCGCGCTTTGAGGCCGCAACCTCGTTCACTTCGCTATCGCCAATGGCGACGGAACCGCTGGTGATTTCCTCTAGCCCTGCGATCATGCGCAGCAAGGTCGACTTGCCACAGCCCGAGGGACCGACAAAGACCACGAACTCGCCGTCCTCGATGTCCAAATCGACGCCGTGCATGACTTGCGTGGTTCCATAGCTTTTGCGCACATCGCGCAGGGTCAGACCGGCCATTGTGTTTCCAATTCTGCAATTTCATCGCGCAGGGTCGCTGCGAATTCGGGATAGGTTGTGGGGATGTCGCCCCATAACTGAACGCTGGTGATAAAGCTGTCATTGCCCAGCATTGCCGCCAGATCGTCCCAGCTGGGTTCAACATATTCAAACGGGATTTTTCCGGCCTGAACATGCCGGGCAAACACGTACCAACTGGCGATGGACCGGATCGCGTGCTTTGGCACGATGCCTGTTGCAAAGCAGCCTTCAAGCGTGGGGCGGATAAAGATCGGGAATTTTGCCATGCCATCCGCACAGATACGCGCAACCGTATCGCCAATCGCCCGATTGCCAAAGCGCCGATCGATGCTGGCGAGGTAGTCTTCTTTGGAAAACGGTAAATCCAAGGTGAGCGCGGGCAGCACTTCTTGGGTTTCGAACCCTTGGAAATGCGCATGTAGATGAGGCACCCGCATGGCCGCATCAAAGGTTTCGATGCCCTCAAGCGCGGCGAGATAAGTCAACGCCGTATGCCCGCCGTTCAGCACGCGAATTTTGGTTTCCTCATAGGGGTCAACATCGTCGGTCACGGTCACGCCCGCTTGGGTCAAATCGGGCATCGGACCTGCCGCACTGTCTTGCAGCACCCACTGAATGAAATCCTCCGCCATGATGGGCGAGGTGACGTCTTTGCCGATCAGACCCGTCAGGTCACGCGACAGCTCTGCGGGGCTGCGCGGGGTGATGCGATCCACCATTGAACAGGGAAACGCCACATGCGCGCCAACCCAAGCGGTCAAATCCGCATCACCGCAAGCGGTGAGGTAGGCGGTCAAATTACGGGCCAGCATTTTGCCGTTTTGACGGATGTTGTCACAGCACGCGATGGTCAGGGGCGCGCCTATAGACGATTTTCGCGCCAATAGCGCCGCGCGCAAATAGCCGTAAACACTGGTTGCTGTTTGGCCTGTTATCTCTGCCTTTATGGTCGGATCGCTTAGGTTCAAATCGCCGTTTGGGTCGGTGTAATAGCCGCTTTCCGTCACGGTGATGGTCACCAAATGCACCGATGGGCGCGCCAACAGCGCCTCGGCATCCACGCGATCCACGCTCCAATCCGCGAAATCCACATGGGAGCGCACGCGGCGCAAGGCAACGGCACCATCCGAAGAGTAGGACTTTAGAAAATAACCATCGTGGCGCGCGATATCATCATGGGCTTGCCGAAAATGCGCCGCTTCAGAAGCGCGCAAATTTACCGCCGCAACCCCCCAACGCAGATCCCTTGATACCTCCATATAGTCATCCAAATAGACCGCCTGATGCGCCCGGTGAAACGCGCCAAAGCCCAGATGCACCACGCCCACATCGCACGCCGCGCGATCATAGTCGGTTGCTTCTATCGACAAGTCAGCCATGGCACCCATCACGCGGACTCCTTTGTTGGGATCAAGTCCTTGCGCGCGGTGTCGCGGTATTCGGACGGGGTCATGCCCTTTATTTTCAGGAAGTGCCGGTTGAAATTCGCAAGGTTCTTAAAGCCCGCCTTTTGCGCAATCGTAATCACTTGATCGTCCGATGCGTAAAGCAAACCACAAGCTTGCCCGATGCGGATGCGGTTGAGGAACTCGACAAAGCCGTGGCCGGTCATGGTCTGAAAATTCCGCCCAAAGGTGATTTCGGTCATATTGGCCATCTCAGCGGCTTGGGCCACGGAAAACTGCTCTTTGTAATTCTTGGTGATGTGATCCACGACGCTGGCGATGCGGGCCTGTTTACTGCCCCCGGTTGGTTGGATCAGCTTGGCAGCCGACAGGGTTTTCTTTTCCGCGTGTTCATTCAAGCGCACCAGAAACCGGATAAACGCCAGAATCCGCTCCGCCCCTTTGTTGTCGCGAATGCTTTCCATATGACCGCGCGCGAATGTCGGGTTGAACCCTTCAAATAGGATTCCCGATTGGGCCAGTTGCAACAGGCTTAGGACTTGGGAAAACTCAGGGAAACCAGCGGCCAGACTTTCCACGCTTTCTTGGCTGAACTGCACGAGCATATCACGCACATCAACCGGTTCGGACCAGACCTCATCCGTGATCCAGTTATGCGGCAGGTTCGGCCCGGTCATGAACAAATCACCGGCTTTGAAATCGCCGATATAATCCCCGACAAAGGCCTTGCCGCGAGTTTCGACGATCAGATGCAGCTCGTATTCTTGATGGGCATGCCAGCGACACAGCTCCGTCGGCCAGCCATGTTCAAGATAGCGAATAGAGCGCGTGGTGCGGTCCACCATTTCGATTTCCGGCTCGATAATCGACATCAGATCGCCCCGCAATATGAAGGCATAAG
>CAZBBZ010000419.1:1188-2821 GCA_964489925.1 uncultured Rhodobacterales bacterium | reverse complement strand
CCATCTGGAATTTGCGCTGGTGGAACGCGAATTGGGGCGCGGGTCGATGGCGCTGAACCACTTCTTTGGCCGCCCGCAAAATATCCTGATGGCCTGCGAAGGTGAACAGGTTGAGCGTTACCTGACCCCTGCCGTTAAGGGCGAAAAGATGGATGCGCTGGCCATGACCGAACCTGATGCGGGCTCTGATGTGCGCTCCATGAAATGCACGGCCTTGCGCGATGGGGGGGATTGGGTGCTGAACGGCACAAAACACTTTATTTCCGGCGCAGAACACGCGGATTTTGTGATTGTCTTTGTGGCCACGGGGGAAGATGACACGCCGCGCGGTCCCAAGAAACGCATCACCACGTTTCTGGTGGATCGCGGGCATCCCGGTTTTACCATCCGGGACGGCTATAAATCCGTCAGTCACCGCGGTTATAAAAACATGGTGCTGGAGTTTGATAATTGCCGTCTGCCAGATGCGGCGGTCTTGGGCGCGGTTGATGGTGGTTTTGCGGTGATGAACGAATGGCTTTATGCCACGCGCATCACCGTGGCGACCATGTCTGTTGGGCGCGCGCGCCGGGCGTTTGATTATGCATTGAATTACGCCGCAGAGCGGCACCAGTTTGGTCAGCCCATTGGCAAATTCCAAGGCGTCGGCTTTCAAATTGCGGATATGATAACGGAAATTGATGCGGCAGATTATCTGACGCTGGCGAGCGCTTGGCGGCTGGATCAAGGTTTGCCTGCGAACCGCGAGATTGCATCCGCCAAGCTATATGCCACCGAAATGCTTGCGCGGGTGACCGATGCAGCAATCCAAATTCACGGGGGCATGGGGTTGATGGATGATCTGCCGCTTGAGCGGTTTTGGCGGGATGCACGGGTGGAACGGATTTGGGATGGCACCTCTGAGATTCAGCGCCATATCATTGCGCGCGATCTTCTTCGCCCTTTGGGAGCTTGAGATTTTATGCCTCCGGCGGGGATATTTGAAGACCAAAGAGGTAAGGGTTTCTTTACCAAGAGCGCGCAGGTTTGTGTGGCGGTACAGGCGGGGACGCCGATGGCCGTGACCGAAGAAGATGCTCTGTCCTTGTTGAAGGGGCAGAGCATTTCAAGACGCAAGCTGTTCTGACATGGCGCGCGATTTGTCCCGTTTGTTGGCCCCTAAATCGGTCGCCGTCATTGGCGGGGGCTATTGGTGTCAGGCTACAATCGAGCAGTTGCAGAAATTTGGCTTTGTAGGCGAGATTTTTGCCGTTCATCCAAGGCGGTCTGAAATTGCAGGGGTAGCGACCATGCAAAGCATTGACGCATTGCCTTTTGCGCCGGATGCGAGCTTTATCGGCATCAATCGGCATGCGAGCGTTGATGCGGTCGGGGAGTTGGCGCGTTTGGGTGCAGGGGGCGCGGTTTGCTTTGCCTCTGGTTTTTCGGAAGCCCAAGCCGAGGATGGTGAGGCGGCGGAGTTGCAATCAGCCTTAATCGCGGCGGCGGGCGACATGCCGATCCTTGGGCCAAATTGCTATGGCTTTATCAACGCTTTGGAGCGCGCGGTAATTTGGCCCGATCAGCACGGGCTGACCCCGGTGGACCGAGGTGTTGCGATCATTACCCAGTCGTCCAACATCGCGATCAATCT
>CAZBBZ010000419.1:0-1178 GCA_964489925.1 uncultured Rhodobacterales bacterium | reverse complement strand
CCTGACGCAAAGTTCAAACATTGCCATCAACCTGACCATGCAACAGCGCGGGCTGCCGATTGCGAGCGTTGTGACCGTGGGCAATCAGGCGCAAACGGGAATGGCCGAGATTGCGCAGGCACTGCTGAGTGATCCGCGCATCACCGCATTGGGGCTGCATATTGAAGGCATTGGCGATTTGCGTGGTCTGGAGGCATTGGCGCGGTCCCACAACAAGCCGATTATTGCGCTAAAGGTGGGGCGCTCGGACCAAGCGCAGACGGCGGCGGTGTCTCATACGGCGTCACTTGCGGGCAGTGCGGCGGGAAGCGATGCCTTGATGTCGCGTTTGGGGATTGGGCAGGCGGCGAACTTATCGGCGTTTTTGGATGGGTTGCATCTTTTGCATTTGGGCGGGCCGTTGCCGCATAAAAATATCGCAAGCCTGTCTTGTTCGGGGGGGGAAGCGAGCTTGATGGCGGATGTTGGGCAGGCCCACCCGATTAGTTTTCCTCCATTGAACGCGCGTCAAACCCAAGGGTTGAAGGCCACACTAGGGCCGATGGTCGCGTTGGCCAATCCGCTGGATTATCACACCTATGTTTGGGGCGATGTGGCTAAAATGACGGCGGCGTTTGTGGCGATGGCCGACCCGGATATCGCGATGACCTTAATTGTTTTGGACCTGCCGCGCGGCGATATTTGTGATCCCGCCCCTTGGGAGTGTGCGCTTCGAGCGGTGATGGCGGCACAACGCCAATCGGCGCATCGTTTTGGCATTGTCACATCCCTGCCGGAAAACCTGCCCGAAGATGTTGCCAAGCGTCTGAGCGACAATGGCGTGGTCCCGTTTTTTGACTTTGATGCCAGTCTAGCGGCGATTTCTGCGGCGGCGGATTGTGAACCGAGCCTTGCGCCATTGCCCATTTTACTGGCCGATGAGCCTAACGCCCCCGAAGTTCTAAGCGAATATGCGGCAAAAGCGCTGTTACAAAAGGCGGGCCTTGGTGTGGGCGCGAACACAATGGCGACCTCTTTTGGCGAGCTGGAACGCTTTACCAGCGCGCATCCCGGCCCTTTCGTGCTGAAAACCACCATGGCTGCGCATAAATCCGATACAGGCGGCGTGCGGCTTAACCTTGATGGCCCTGATGCCAGAGCATTGGCGCGCGACATGGGGTTTCCACTATTGGTGGAAG
>CAZBBZ010000418.1:0-2835 GCA_964489925.1 uncultured Rhodobacterales bacterium | reverse complement strand
TTTGTCATCCAAACAAGCGATGTCTGTTGGCACCGCTGGCTTCACGTCAATGCTGGCGGTCATGGCGCTCGAAGATCATGGTCTTTCCAAAGACAACGGTCCCGTGCTGGTCACAGGTGCCGCAGGTGGTGTCGGATCGGTCGCCACAGCCATCCTTGCAAACTTGGGCCATCAGGTTGCTGGCGTCACAGGGCGCCCGGAAACCGCCGATTACTTAACAAGTCTAGGTGCGACACAAATTGTCGCCCGCGAGGAATTAAATGAGACCACCAAACGCCCCCTTGAAAAAGAGCTTTGGGGCGGCTGTGTGGATGCGGTTGGCGGCGACATGCTCGCCCGTGTTTTGGGCCAGATGAAATACGGTTGTTCGGTTGCCGCTGTTGGCCTTGCCGGGGGCGCGGGCCTTCCTGCTACGGTGATCCCGTTCTTGCTGCGCGGTGTGAACCTTTTGGGCATCGACAGCGTGATGCAGCCCTATAATAACCGCCTACGCGCGTGGGAGCGGATCGCCAAAGATCTGCCCATGGAAAAACTCGAAGCGATGGTCGTTCCGGCAACTTTGTCAGATTTGCCCCAGCTTGGTGGCGATATCCTGAAAGGTCAGGTTCGTGGCCGTGTGGTCGTTGATGTAAACGCCTAACCGGGCGCGCATCAGATCAACTTAAATAAAATGGTCGCTTTTTGCGGCCATTTTTTTTGCGCGCGATTGGCGGTGAATTAATCCCAGCGCCCTATGCTGACCGAATAAACGGGCTCAAGAGGGGCTGATCATGCAACCGGCTATGGTAATCACGCGGGGCGGCGGGGCGACGCGCTTTGCCCGCTCGGATGAGCTGGCCGCGCGCGTGATGCAGGACGTGATACGAGAGGGCCGCGCAGGTGGCGTGGCCCCACCAAATGCCCCGCATCCCAAAACAACCCGCAACGAAAACCGCGAACCGCGCACCCGCCTTGGGGCCGCAGCCCTGCGCGCAGACGTGGAAACCGTCACAGCCCTGTTGTCTGAACTTCACAACTTCAAAGCGGCAGGCGCGCCAAGCGATCCGATCCTGATCCGGGCAGATGTGATCGAACACGCGCTTTTTGCGGCCGAAATCCTGCCCGACATCGACGCCCAGCATTTTGTCGATGTGATTACCCCGCATCAGCCAGACCAAGGCGTCACTGCCGACACAGCAGAACCACTCAAAGCCCCCCGCGAACTGCGGGTCGGCAATGCCCGTCTTGATCTGGTCTGGGTAGAACCGGGCATGGATATCTCCCAATCCGCCGGCAGTCATTTTTCGCTGTTCCTGCCCGGTGCCAGTCGCGATGATTTGCGCTTTGAGCGCTTTGGCGATGACCACGAACATCTCGATATCTTGCACGCCAACGACCGCTTAATCACCTTCGCGCGGGTTGATTTCACCGCCAGCCTATCGGTCCGCTTGCAAGACAGCACAATTGTTTTGAACACCGACGCGCCGGACGCCTGCGCGCGGGTCATGGATGTGTCCGTATAAGTTAACGGTTGAATGATCCGATACGCTCTGTCAGCCGTAATCAGAGTAAAACAAGGGCGCTCCAACACATGACAAAACCAACAGCTTTGGTCTGGTTTCGCAAAGATTTGCGTCTGGCCGATAACCCCGCCTTGCACAACGCGCTGGCCACCGGTGCGGCCGTGATCCCGGTGTTTATCTGTGACGATCAAACCCGTGACATGGGCGCGGCCCCTCGCTGGCGCCTGTCACTATCCCTAGAACAATTCGCCCGCGATCTGGACGCGCTTGGCTCTAAGCTGATGATCCGGACAGGTGATGCGGCAAGCGTGCTTGACGCGCTCATCAAAGAAACCGGTGCGCAAGCGGTGTTTTATAACCGCGACTACAGCCCCAAGGCGATTGCGCGGGACAAACCGATCAAGGCGGATTTATCCGCGCGCGGCGTGGCGGTTCACAGCTTCAATGGCGCGCTTCTAGCCGAGCCTTGGACCGTCAAAACCGGGGCAGGCGGGTTCTTTAAGGTCTACTCCCCGTTTTGGAAATCCCTTCGAACAAAAGACATCCCCGCACCGCTTCCTGCACCAACGGCCCTGCCAGCCCCAAGTCACTGGCCCGAAAGCCTGACCCCAGCAGAGCTGCGATTGGAGCCGGACATGAACCGCGGTGCAAGCGTCGTGCGCGCCCATGTTGCTGTTGGTGAAGCGGCTGCAAATGCGCGTTTGCACAGCTTTCTGGATGATGCGCTCACCGGATACGCAACCAACCGCGACCGCATGGACAGGCCCGCCACCTCGCGTCTGTCAGAAAATCTGACCTATGGGGAAATTTCCCCCAGAACGATTTGGCATGCAGGTATGCGCGCAGATCAAGAAGGCGCAAGGGACGCTGAAAAATTCCTCAAAGAACTGGTGTGGCGCGACTTTGCCTATCACCTGATCTATCACACCCCCAAGATCACAGACCAAAACTGGCGCGAGGGTTGGGAAAACTTCCCTTGGCGCACAGACAGCCCCGACATCACCCTATGGCAGCGCGGCCAAACCGGAGAGCCGATCATTGATGCCGCCATGCGCGAACTTTACGTCACCGGCACCATGCACAACCGCGCCCGCATGATCGTGGCCTCCTATCTGACCAAACATCTGCTCGTGGACTGGCGCGTGGGCCAAGCATGGTTTGCCGATTGCCTGACCGATTGGGACCCCGCATCCAATGCCATGGGCTGGCAATGGGTGGCAGGCTGCGGCCCCGATGCCTCGCCCTATTTTCGGATATTTAACCCTGTGACGCAGCTGGATAAATTCGACAAGGGCCACATCTATCCCAAAACCTGGATTGCCGAATATGGCAG
>CAZBBZ010000417.1:0-2835 GCA_964489925.1 uncultured Rhodobacterales bacterium | reverse complement strand
TGATGTGAGTCGCGTGTCTCCTTCCTCACGTTTGTTCGCAGTTTCTACCGGTTAAGTTTTCCGCGGGCATTTTCGGACTTGTGGCGCTGGCTGCCTTTGGGCTGGTGTTCTTTGGGCCGGGGTACGCCTTGTTGGTGGGCATATTGGGCCTGATTGGGGGACGCATGGCGATTTGGTTGTCCTCGGGCGATTATCGCTTGAACTTGCCGCCCTATGCCACCGCGCGCCAAGTGCTTTGGTTTTATACCTTCCGTTTTCTTTGCGGTTTGATCCTGCTGTTCCTGATTGCGCCGATCATCATCGTGATCCCGCTTTCATTTAACGTAGAGCCTTACTTTAGCTTTACGCCCGGCATGCTGTCGCTTGACCCGTCGGCGTTTTCTCTGCGCTGGTATGCGGATATTTTCCGCAATGGGATGACAAACCCGGATGCCACCGTGGGCTGGTGGGACGATATGTGGAACAACGCGCAGTGGATCAGGTCCGTGCGCAACTCGTTCTTTATCGGAATTTGCGCGACTGCACTGGCGACCGCCTTTGGTACGCTGGCTGCAATCGGTTTGGCGCGTTCTGAAATGCCCTATCGCCGTCCGATTATGGCGTTGTTGATTAGTCCGATGATTGTGCCCTTGGTGATTATCGCCTCTGGTATGTTCTTTTTCTTTTCTGACGTGGGGCTGGCCAAAACCTATATGGGGCTCATCATCGCCCATGCGGTGCTTGGCACGCCTTATGTGATTATCACTGTGACCGCGACGCTTGTGGGCTTTGATCAAAGCCTGACGCGGGCGGCAGCGTCAATGGGGGCATCTCCTGTGAACACCTTCTTTAAGGTGCAAATGCCGCTGATCCTGCCCGGTGTAATTTCAGGCGCCTTGTTTGCCTTTATCACCTCGTTTGATGAAGTTGTGGTGGTCTTACAAATGGCAGATGTGAAGCAACGCACGATCCCGCGCCAGATGTTTTCGGGGATCCGTGAACAGATTAGCCCGACGATCCTCGCGGTTGCGACCATCCTTGTTTTGATCTCGATCTTGCTGCTAACTGCGGTTGAAATCCTGCGCCGTCGCTCCGAGCGGATGCGTGGTATGTCACCGGGTTAACTTAGCTCGCTACTAAATTTCGGTTAAATTGAAAGGCCGTTTCCTTGGCAAAATCAAACGATTACACCGGCATTCGCACCACAGCGGTTCATGCGGGCGAAACCACTGACCCCGCAACAGGGGCATCATCGCCAAATATCACCATGTCCTCGACCTTTGTATCGGACGGACCATCAGGGTTTTCGGCCCATGATTTGAGCGAAGAAAGCCCCTATCTGTATTCCCGATGGGCGAACCCCACAGTGGCAATGCTGGAGGCTAAGATCGCCCGGCTTGAAGGAACTGAGGCTTGTGCTGCTTATGCATCCGGCATGGCTGCGGCCTCTGCGATCTTTTTGACGTTTTTAAGCGCGGGGGATCACACGATTGTATCGGATGTGTCCTATGCAGGCGTCGCCGAGTTGGTACGGCATAGTTTGCCGCGTATGGGCATTGAAGTAAGCCTTGTTGATTTGTCGGACCTTGAGGCGCTTAAGGCTGCGATCAAGCCCAATACGAAGCTGATCCATTGTGAAAGCCCGCTGAACCCGCTGATGCGGCTTACGGATTTGGCCGGATTGGCCGCAATTGCAAAGCCCAAGGGCATTCTAACCTCTGTGGACAGTACGTTTGCAAGCCCGATGGGTTGTAATCCCAATGCGCTTGGCATTGATTTGGTGATGCACTCGGCCACGAAATACATTGGCGGGCATGGGGATGCGGTTGGCGGCGCTGTGGCAGGCTCGCGCGAGTTGATTTCTCAGTTGAACACCGAAGCGACGATCCATATCGGTGGTGTGATGTCGCCCTTTAACGCATGGCTGATCGCGCGCGGTGCGGCGACCCTGCCGATCCGCATGAAGGCCCATGAAGAAACGGCTATGGCGGTTGCAAAGTTTCTTGAGGCGCACCCTAAGGTGACAAAAGTGCTGTATCCGGGTTTGGAAAGTCATCCCCAACATGAGCTTGCCAAGAAGCAGATGAAGAACTTTTCGGGCATGATCACCTTTCAAGTCGGGGATCGGGCTACGGGCGATGAAATTGCCACACGCATGGCACGCGATCTGGGCATTATTCACTATGCGGTTTCCCTTGGGCATCATCGGACGTTGATGTTTTGGATGCCGACCGATGATTTAATGGAAAGCTCTTTTGCCCTAAGCGGTGACAGTTTGGCGGCGTACCGCGACTATGCGGGAGATGGCTTGTTCCGTTTGTCGATTGGTTTGGAAGACCCGGAAGATTTGATCGCAGATATCGCGCGCGTGCTTGACGCTTAAAGCCTATGCGTGCGCTGCATAACACGTAACCGCGAAATCGCTGCTTACGGGCAAGACATTGTTAGCAATCGTGCCTATATAGCCCGAACCAGCCAATCGTTTTTGGGAAACCACTCGTGGACAGAGACATCGCCGACCGCGCGCAGCGCCATCCAGAAAAGGCTCATAAAGCCGATACGCCGATCTTGAAAAAACCGGATTGGATCCGTGTGCGGGCCTCGACCTCGGATGGGTATCGTAAAACCCGCGAGATTATGCGCGACAATGATCTTGTGACGGTTTGCGAAGAAGCGAGTTGTCCCAACGTCGGGGAATGTTGGTCCCAAGGCCATGCCACCATGATGATTATGGGCGAAATTTGTACCCGCGGTTGCACCTTTTGTAATGTGGCAACCGGTAAGCCGGAAACGCCGGGTCAATTGGATGTGTTTGAGCCGGGCAGGGTGGCCCATGCGGTCGAAAAACTGGGGCTT
>CAZBBZ010000416.1:0-2837 GCA_964489925.1 uncultured Rhodobacterales bacterium | reverse complement strand
GACCGCATTCGCCTGACGGCGAAACCGTTTGTACACATCCCGTACAGCAGTTTTTCTAACTTCCTTAACAAACCCTTGCCATGCCCGCATTCGCCGCGTCACCCAATGACAAGCCTTGGCTGCAAAAGTTAAAAACGGCCTAAGCTAAAGCGCTTAAAACCCGCGGGTGAACTGCAGGCCGCACTCGACCACATTGTAGTCGTATAGCGAAATATTGGACCCATTGGCTTGGGCAAAGCAATTCACGCGGGGGGAAAAGCCGCGCAAAACGATGGTGCTGTTCAGCACTGAACCGCGTAGGGCGATGAAGCTGTCTTCGCGTTTGAGGCTGGTTAGTGGGAACACGCCGTCATATTTGCGAAACCCGCCCTCGATGCCAAGATAGGTGGACCACCCGCCTTTCCAGCTTGTGGACCCGCCCATGCCCAGACCCCAACCGCTATAGCGTTGATAATCGTTTTGCGGCATCGCGCGGGTGGCGTTAAGCGAAAAATTCGCCGAAAAGCTGGGCGTGATCTGGCTTTGTAGCGCAAGATCCGTGGTCACGCTTGGCCCCGAAGGACCGCTGGAACTGTCATAATCCGTATAGGTCGCCGTGCTGCCAAAGGTCAGAATATTGGCCCCCTTGAGCGCGCGGCGCGTTTGGGTGCGCAGACTATAGGTGCGGTAGTGATCGTTGCCGATGTCCGGGTTGCGCAAGACCCGCGATGTAGAAAACGTCGCTAGGCTTTCCGCGTCCGGGGCCGTGTGAATATAGGACAGGCTGGCCTGCACGCTGGTCTGGTCGAACTCGTCTTCGGAATAGAAAGTTTTTTGCACACTGGCGCGCGCATTGACCACGGCGTTTTCGCCTGCATCGAGCTTGTAAAAGCCGTTGCCGCCCACGGTTATGCCAATCCCGGATTTTTCTTGGGACGTAATGCTGCCGTTGCCGAAGGTTTCATTGGCAGAGCCGCGATTGATGTTGGTAGAGGGCGTGAAGGTCAGGATTGCTGATACGCCAGCGGGTTCTTCGCGCCGGATGCGCGCAATCGCGCGGGCATAGGCTTCGCGCGCTTCTGGGCGCGGGTCGATTTCCACGAGCCGTTCAAAGTGAAACCGCGCGCCGGAATAATCCTCTAGTTGGAACAGAATATCCGCAAGGGTTTGACGCACAGGGATCAGGCCCGGCGCTTCGGCCAGCATCGCGCGAAACGTCGCGGCGGCCTCTGGCAATTGGCCAAGGGCAAGAAAAATCTGCGCCTCAAGAAACAGGCGGTCGATCAGAGCGTGCGGGGTGGCGGCAAGGGCGGCGCGGGCTTCGTCAAACTTGCCTTGGCCGACCAGTTGCAGGATCGTCCCCGGTTGGGCCGTATTTTGGGCCGTATTTTGGGTCGTGTTTTGAGCCGTGCTTTGAGCCGGAGTTTGTGCAGTCACTTGCGGAGCAGAAAAGATCGCAAAGGCCGTCGCAAATAGGGCGGCGATAAGGGGTTTAATGTTCTTGGTTTTAAGGATTTTGGCCTTATGAATTTTGGTCGGGGTCATCTTTGCCCACTCCTAAAAAGACGAACTTTAGTGGGATCACCCAGATCACACCCAAAGCGACATATATCAAAAATTCAAGAATAAGGGGGGGGCGGTCGAAATAATTGTAAAGTAAGTCGACGCAAAAGACGCAAGCCGCGATGTAAAGCGGCAGGCCGATCAACAAAATGACGATCGACCAGCGCCGTCTGGATTTGTAGGACAGCGCCACGTCTAGTCCTGAAACGGGTCGGTGACGAGGATTGTGTCGTCCCGTTCGGGCGAGGTGGACACAAGTGCGGCTTGGCAACCGATCAGTTCTTCGATGCGGCGCACGTATTTGATGGCCGCCGCAGGCAGATCGGCCCAAGAGCGCGCTCCAGCAGTGCTTTCGGACCAGCCGGGCATGGTTTCATAAACCGGCTTAACCCGCGCTTGCAGGGCAGCGGCGATTGGCAGGTGGTCAATCGGTTCGCCATCAAGCGTGTAGCCCGTGCAGATTTTCAATTCTTCAAACCCGTCCAAAACGTCGAGTTTGGTCAGTGCGATGCCATGCACACCGGATGTCGCACAAGTCTGGCGCACCAGCACCGCATCAAACCAGCCGCACCGCCGTTTGCGCCCGGTGGTCGTGCCAAATTCATGGCCCGCAACCCCAAGACGTTCGCCGTTGTCGTCAAATAGTTCCGTCGGAAACGGCCCCTCGCCCACGCGGGTGGTATAGGCCTTCACGATGCCCAGCACGAAATTCACCGCACCGGGGCCAACGCCTGTCCCCGTGGAGGCTTGGCCCGCAATCACATTGGACGAGGTCACGAAAGGATAGGTGCCAAAGTCGATGTCGAGCAGCGCGCCTTGTGCGCCTTCAAACAGGATGCGCTTGCCCGCTTTGCGCTTTTCATCCAGTACTTTCCAGACCGGACCTGCAAAGGGCAGAATTTTCGGAGCGATTTCACTCAGCTCGGCGATCAGCGCGTCTGGGTCAATGGCTTCAAGCCCCAGACCTTTGCGCAGGGCATTATGGTGTGTCAGGGCGCGGTTCACGCGCAGCTTTAGGGTTTCTTCATCCCCAAGGTCGGCCACACGAATGGCGCGGCGGCCAACTTTGTCTTCATAAGCGGGACCAATGCCGCGACCTGTAGTGCCAATTTTAGCAACAGAGTTTTGCGCTTCGCGGGCGCGGTCCAATTCACCGTGGAAGGGCAGGATCAGCGGCGTGTTTTCCGCGATCATTAGGTTTTCGGGCGAAATCTCGACACCTTGTGCAGCAATCGTCGCGATTTCTTTGAGCAAGTGCCACGGATCCAGCACAACACCGTTGCCAATGACCGACA
>CAZBBZ010000415.1:0-2842 GCA_964489925.1 uncultured Rhodobacterales bacterium | reverse complement strand
ATGCCTTTGTCCGCGAGATCACGGGCCATGGGCAGGGTCATGCCAACAATCCCACCTTTAGACGCAGCATAAGCCACCTGCCCGATCTGACCATCATAGGCAGCCACAGACGCCGTGTTGACAATGACGCCGCGCGCCCCGTCCGGCCCCAAGGGGTCTTGAGCCACCATTGCCGCGGCCGCATTGCTGGCGCACAAAAAGCTACCAATCAAATTCACCGCAATGGTTTGCTGAAACTTGACCGGGTCATGCGCTTCGCCGCGCGACACGGTTTTTGCGGCGGGGCCAATGCCTGCGCAATTAACCAAAACGCGAGGGGCGCCCAAGCTATCAACCGTCGCCTTGATCCCTGCTACAACCGAGGCTGCATCGGACACGTTTACCTGTGTAAAGCCGCCCCCAATTTGCGCTGCATGAGCACTGCCCTTTTCTTCATCCAGATCAAAAAGCATGACCTTCATGCCATCTGCGGCCAATCGAGCAGCAGTGGCGGCCCCCAATCCAGACGCCCCGCCAGTAACGACGGCCACATGGCCCGCCCAATTTTGTAAACTCATATCTCTGTGTCCTTACGCCAAATCTTCTTTAACAGCCCAAGCAGCGTTTCTTTTTCGTCGACCGACAAATTTGCAAACAGCCGCGCTTCATGGGCACGCACGATATCAACGGCGACAGCATAGGCCTCGCGTCCGGCATCCGTGGGCACCAAGGCTTGCACGCGCCGATCTCCGGGAACTGGTGCGCGGCGCAAATAGTCTTTGGCCTCTAGATCATCAACGATTGCCACAAGACCAGAGCGTTCGATGCCCATCATACGCGCAAGAGCGCTTTGTGTGATGTTTGGAAATGAAATCGTCAAAGACAGCGCGGAAAAAACGCGCGTCGACAATCCATCATCCCCCAAGGCCGCTTGAAAATCCGTTTGTGCAACCACGTAGGATCGTTTCAAGTTATAGCCGATCAGATCATCAAGATCTGTGGCTTGGGCTGACATTTCCGTAGTGGTGATGCGTTTTGCCGCTTTTTTCACGATCATGCGTCTCCTAGTTGACCGTGACATACTACCCTGTGTTTGTTATATAGGTAAACAGTTAATCTTGTGAAGGATTTTTTGCTGTGAAACTTCCGACCCCAACGCTGCGTTTGGTGTGCGCGCTCGAGGTAACTTTGGACCCGATCCGCGAAATGGGGGTTGGGCGCGCGGGGCACCGCCGGATTATCCCGATCATTGGCGGCAACGTAAGTGGCCCGCAGCTTTCAGGCAAGATATTGAACCTTGGGGCGGATTGGCAAACGATTTTTGAAAACGGCTTGGCCGAATTAGATACGCGCTATGGGATGGAAACCGATGATGGTGCGATCATTGAAATCATCAATTACGGCTTTCGCCATGGCCCGCCCGAAGTTCTGGAGGCCGTCGCGCGCGGCGAAGATGTAGACCCAAGTTCGTATTACATGCGCACCCATGCGCGCCTTGAAACTGGTGATCCGCGCTATGACTGGGTTAACAAAACACTCTTTGTCGGGGTGGGCGCACGGTTCAAACAAGCGGTCAAACTGGATTTATACGCGCTAGAATAGGGAAATAGCGTCACCGAGTTTTGCTGCCAATTTTCCCTAAATTGGGCTATGGAAACTCCCCCCCACCTTGTGGCAACATCTTGTTACACACAACACTCGGGGGATTATCGTGCTAAAGAAAATTGCACTCTTGGGAGCAATGGCGCTTGCGAACGGCGCAGCTGCGCAAAATGCCAATTCGATTTTGGTTCTGGACGGATCGGGCTCTATGTGGGGCCAAATTGATGGCGTCGCTAAAATTTCCATCGCACAAGACGTGGTCGGCGGTCTCATGACCTCTCTGCCACAAGACCAAGCGCTTGGCCTAACGGTCTATGGGCATCGCAAAAAAGGCGACTGCTCGGACATCGAAACACTGGTCAATCCGGGGCTTGATACGCGTGGGTCAATCGTTGAGGCGGTGAACGGCATTCAGCCAAAGGGCAAAACGCCAATGACCGACGCGGTCATTATGGCGGCAAAGGCACTGCGATATACCGAAGAAGAAGCGACCGTCGTGCTGATTTCTGACGGGATTGAAACTTGTAATGCCGACCCTTGCGGGGCTGCCCGCGCACTGGAACAGGCCGGGGTAAATTTCACCGCGCATGTGGTTGGATTTGGCGTCGCTGACAAAGAAGCGCTGGCGCAAATGCAATGCATCGCCGATGAAACCGGAGGCCAGTTCGTCACGGCCGCCAATGCGAGCGAGCTGAGCAACGCGTTAAATGAAGTCGTCGCCGCGCCTGCACCAGAACCCGTTATGACAACGGTTACGATTTCCGCGCGTTTAGACAGCGAAGACGGCGCGCTCATCGCTGATCCCATGGTTTGGTCAATCGCAGGTCGAGATGGCGCCATAGACACAAACGACAATCCGCTGGTGATTGACCTTGAAGCCGGGTCCTATGACATCAACGCCACTTGGAGCGCAGAAGAAACAAAGCAAGCAAAGCAATTCATTGCCACGGGTGCCGCGCGTGAAATTACGTTGGTTTTTGAAACACCTTTGCCCATCGCGTCCATTATTGCCCCAGAATCGGCAGTCGCCGGCTCACAGATCGAGGTTGCTTGGACAGGTCCAGATGGTGATGACGATTACATCGGGATCGGATTGACGGATGCAAAGGGCGCGGCACAATGGGACAATTACACCTATACCAAGGAAGGGTCCCCCCTGAACCTTTTGGTGCCGCCAACGCCGGGTGACTATCAGATCACGTATTTCACAGGCGACAATAGGGCGCCTTTGGCCAATGTGCCCATAACAATCGACCCTGTT
>CAZBBZ010000414.1:0-2845 GCA_964489925.1 uncultured Rhodobacterales bacterium | reverse complement strand
CTCGGTCGAATTGGCAGCTTCACGCGCGGCCGCGTTTGCTTGTAGCTGTTCGTTAAGGGTATGAACGGGGTCGACAAATTGCTCTTTTTTGGTGGCGTCAGCCGCTTTGATGAGCCCATCAAGCTCGGCGATCCGCGCTTCGGCGGCAGCGATCGGGGCTTCAAGCTCGGCTAGTTTTTCCGACATCGCTGCCGCAGAGCTTTCGCCGCGGATGTTGGAAACGACGGTATTGTGCCAGCCGTTAATGGTGCCAACGGCAAAAATCATCCAAAAAATCGTCGCCAGCACCCCAAGGATCGGGGCCATCAACGCCCCTACTGAGGCCAATGAAAAGCGGTAGACCAAGTAGCCGACGACGAAACCTGCGACCACAAGGATAGGCAACAGGATGTTGCCGCCCCAAAGGAGCCATGGGAAGAAGAACGGGAAAATTGCCGAAAACCAGAGCATTTTGCGCGGGAGCGAATTGAATAGCACCGGGGCAAGGGCCACCAGCATTAGGAAAAACGCAAGCAGGATGCGCCAATAACCGTCAGCTGGGTAGAAACCGAACAGAAGTTGTTCCCAACGGTCGCGGATGATGCCCCAGCAGGCGCCGGAGAAGTGACCCTCGCGGCCCAAAGCGCCAAGGATTTCGCGGCATTCGGTCAAGGAACTTGCGTTCCAAGTCGGGGCGATCATCCAAGCAAAGAGGCCTGACAAAAGAAAGGCGATCAACAGCAGCGTGACGATTGTCAGGACGGCGTTGGCGGGGGTTGAAAACAGGTTTTGGCGACACCAGCCTAGAATACCAACCTCGGACTTGGGGGCGGGTAATTGGTCGAGCAAGCCTTCGCGCACGAACGCGGTGTTTGATGTGGTGGACATCTTAGCGCTCCCTCAACTTTACGCTTTCGTTGTACCAGTTCAGCACGGCTGAGATGGACAGCGAGATTATGAGATAGACCGCCATGAGCAGGATCAGACATTCCATTTCACGGCCAGTTTGGTTGAGCGTGATGCCCCCGAGCGTGCCGGTAAGGTCCATGTATCCCACCGCGATGGCGAGTGAGGAGTTTTTGGTCAAATTCAGGTAGTTCGAGATCATCGGCGGGATCATCACCCGCAAGGCTTGGGGCAAGATCACGAGGCTCATGATGCGGTTTGGGCGCAGGCCCAAGCTGGCGGCGGCTTCTGATTGGCCTTGGCTGATGGCCATAATGCCACCGCGCACGATTTCAGCGATGAAGGCGGCGGTATAGAGCGACAGCGCGAACCAGAGCGCCAAGAGCGAGTTGCGCATGTAAATGCCGCCCTTGAAGTTAAAGCCCTTCAGTTCTGGGTAGCCGAGGTGAAAGCCAAGGGCGAGTAGCACAAGGATCACTGGGCCGAAAATCAGGCCGAGGCGTTTCCACCATGTGGTTGGGCGCACGCCCGTTGATTCTTGGACCGCATCTGCGTTCTTCTTAACCCAGCGCGCCCCAAGAATACCGCCGATCAGAGCGGCGAGAATAACCAGCAGGTCGATGCTGATGAAAAAGGCGCCGAACACGTCGATGTTGCCAAGGCTATTGGCAAACAGAGGTTCAGGCACATAAAAACCGCGATTGGTAAAGGCCACGCTATCGCTGAAAAACATAGACGCGGTGGCGTTATCGCCGCGAAACTCGCGGGGTTGTGGCAGGACTTCGATGAAGATCGCCATCGAAAACAAGATCCACAAAAGAACAGGGACGTTGCGAAAAATTTCGACGTAAAACGTCATTAGGCGAGAAATCAGCCAGTTGTTGGATAGCCGCAAGATACCGACGAACACACCGATAAAGGTGGCGGTGATGCAGCCCAAGACGGCGACTAATAGTGTGTTGAGCAGGCCAACAAACAGAGCGCGCAAATGAGAGCTTTGGGAGGTGTAATCGATCAGCCGTTGGTTAATGTCATAGCCAGCGGTGGTGCCAAGGAAGTCAAACCCAAGCGGCTTGCCCGACAATGCAAGATTGGTCAGCGCGTTATTCACCAACCATGCCGCACCCGCCATAAAAGCGATCAGCGCAATGACTTGGAAGGTCAGTGAGCGGTATCTCGTGTCATATATGAGCTGACTGAGACGGAATGAGCCCTTGGGCTCTATAGTGGATGCCATTTCGCGATGCTCCCTACAGCAAGGACCGTTCGAGCGAATACGTCCCTTTATTGCTCGGCCCTTTATTGCTCGGCGCGGTTACGCGTCTTTATTGACAAAGGGCGCGCAGTGGTGACACCGCGCACCCTAAAGTCAGATCAACTTAACGGAATGGAGGAGAGTAGATCAGACCACCCTTTGTCCACTGTGCGTTAAGACCGCGTGCAAGACCGATTGGTGTCGCTTCGCCGATGTTTTTCTCAAAGATTTCACCGTAGTTACCGGAAACCGAGATCGCTTTAACAGCCCAGTCAGCTTCAAGACCCAGCATCGCGCCCAGTTCACCTTCGGTGCCCAAAAGACGGTTGATTTCAGGGTTGTTGGTGCCTTTGGTCATTTCTGCAAGATTTGCAGATGTGATACCCAGCTCTTCAGCTGTGATAAGCGCGTTCAAAGTCCAACGAACAATGTCGCCCCAGTTGTCGTCGCCGTGGCGTACAAGTGGGCCAAGTGGCTCTTTTGAGATGATTTCTGGCAAAAGAGTATGCGCATCTGGGTTTTCAAACGTAGCACGTGTCGCCGCCAAGCCGGAAGCATCCGTTGTGTAAACGTCGCAAGCACCTGACAGGTACTGTTGCTGCGCTTCGGCATTGGTTTCGATTGGCACAGGCTCGTAAGAGATGCTGTTTGAGCGGAAGAAGTCAGCCAAGTTCAGCTCTGTTGTTGTACCGGTTGTGCTTGGAC
>CAZBBZ010000413.1:0-2858 GCA_964489925.1 uncultured Rhodobacterales bacterium | reverse complement strand
AAAATTTGTGCGTGTTACAATCAGGTGGTTTCGTTGACCGATTGAATGGCGAAGGCCTCGCTGTCCGAAAAATGGGTCAGACGGGTCAGGGATAGGTTGTCGATCTTGAAGGCCATCGCCGATTTAGCGGGCATGTTGGCGGCCATTTGCAGGGCGGCGATGATGACGCCGAAATGGGCGACGATGATCAGGTCTGAGGCGTCGTTTGCGGCGATTTGGCGTTTTAGCGCAGCGGTTGCGCGGGTGGAAAAACTGTTCCAGCTTTCGCCATTTGGTGGCGCGACATCGCCGGGGGTGGACCAGTAAGCGCGCGCGAGGGGCGCGTCGGTGGTTTCGATGTCATCAAACGTCCGGCCTTCCCAATCGCCAAAGTTGATTTCGCGCAAATCCGCATCATGGGCCAGACGCGCGCGATCTTTTTGGATCGCATCGGCGGTGGTGACTGCGCGGGACAAATCCGAAGACACCACGGGTGCGTGGGGCAGTTGCGCGCGTAAGCTTTCAAGCCGCGCGGTATTGGACAAATCGGCGGGCACATCGGTCCAGCCAATCGCGCCTTTCAAGTTCGTGGGGCCGTGGCGGATCAGCCAGAGGTGCGTGGTCATGGCAAGGTGCCTTTTAGCGCCAAGGGAAGCCCTGCGGCGACCATGATCACAGTATCGGCTTGAGCGGCGATCATCTGGTTTAGCTGGCCGTGGGCATCGCGAAATTGCCGCGCCTCTGGTGTTGTGGGGACCAGCCCCATGCCCAGCTCGTTTGATACAATCACAACCGGGTTCGGGGCTATGCGCAACATATCGAGCAGTTCGGCCGCGCGCCCTTGCCAATCCCCATCCGCGCGCAAGCCAAGCCAAAGCGTGGCGCAATCAAACAGAACCGCATGATCGGGATAGGGGCTCAAATCCGGCGCGTCCGCATCGCCCCCTAACTCTAACGTGTCCCAACCAGACCCGCGCCGGGCTTGGTGGGCGGCGATCTTGGCGTTCATTTCCGCCTCGCCCGCCAGCGCTGTGGCCACGTACAAACGCTGTGCCGCTAAGCTTTCGATCCAAGCCTCTGCAAATGCGCTTTTGCCCGAGCTGGCTGCGCCAAACACCAGATGCAGGGCGCTCGTTTTTTTCGCGACGTTAGACAAATCTCATTCCCTAAAGTGATCCAAAGGCGGTTGTGCTGCGTAACAAACATAAGAAAGCAAACACAAACCATTTTGCAAAAAGAGGACGACCAACAGTGGCACTTGATACACTTCACGAACAGTCTTTTCGCAGATCCGCCGTGGGTGCGGAATATCTGAGCGCAGAAACCGAGGATAAGCTGGCGCGCAAGTGGCGCGACGAGGGCTGCGAAGCCTCGATGCATCGGATTGTGAACGCGCATATTCGGTTGGCCATGTCCATGGCGCGTAAATATCGCCGTTACAACGCAAACAACGGTGATCTGGAACAAGAAGCGATGGTCGGCTTGATGAAAGCGGCGGCCAAGTTTGACCCGGAAAAACAAGTGCGGTTTTCAAGCTATGCGATGTTCTGGATCAAAGCCTCGATCCAAGAAGCGGTGATGCGCAATTGGTCGCTGGTGCGTGTGGGCTCGACCTCTAGTCAAAAGAGTTTGTTTTTTAATCTGCGCCGGATGCGCGCGGAAATGGAATCCGAGGCGGCCAAACAGCACGAAGTGTTGGACCGGGATCGGTTGCACGAAATGATTGCCGAACAGCTTGGCGTGCCTTTGCGTGATGTGGCGATGATGGACGGGCGCATGGCGGGCAATGATTTGTCGCTGAACGTGATGCAAAGCGTTGACGACGACGGCCCGGAGTGGATCGAAAACCTTGAAGATGATGCGGATGGCGTGGAAGACGTGGTGGCCCAAGCCAATGACCGACGCAAAATCAGCGAGTGGCTGTCCGATGCGATGGGCGCGCTGAATGAGCGTGAACGCTCGATCGTCATTGCGCGCAAACTGGGCGATGATGTGCGCACGCTCGAAGATTTGGGCGGTGAGTTAGGTCTGAGCAAAGAGCGGGTGCGTCAGCTAGAAGCAGGCGCGCTGAAAAAGATGAAATCCCACCTGGTGCGCCGCTTAGGGCCGCGCGCGATGGAGCTGATTTAGCGCATAATTCTGGAAGGGGCGTTAACCATAATGACCCTTTTTACGGTCCATTGTTGGACAAGCCACGCAATCGCCACAAAGCCCGAATAACACCGAAGCCTTGTAACATGTATCGTTGCAATTTACGTAAGTGGTATAGGGGATGTCCCCCTTTTGTGTGAGGTTTGATGCTCGACGGGCGCAAAATATTGCTGGCCATAGGTGGTGGGATCGCGGCTTATAAATGCCTTGATCTGATCCGTAGATTGCAAGAACAGGGCGCGTCTGTGACCCCTGTCATGACCCGCGCGGCGGGTCAGTTTGTGACCCCTTTGACGGTGTCGGCCCTTGCGGGGGAAAAGGTATTCCAAGACCTGTTTGATCTGACCGATGAGGCCGATATGGGCCATATCGAGTTAAGCCGTGCGGCTGATTTAATCATTCTGGCCCCCGCAACTGCGGATTTGATGGCCAAGATGGCAGGCGGGCATGCGGATGATCTGGTGTCCACGGTTTTGATGGCGACAGATACGCAAGTTTTGATGGCGCCCTCGATGAATGTACGCATGTGGGAACATCCGGCCACGCAGCGCAATCTTAAGACGCTTATTGACGATGGCATCATGGTTGTCGGCCCCAATGAGGGCAATATGGCTTGTGGTGAATATGGACCCGGGCGCATGGCGGAAGTGCCGGAAATTATTGCAGCGGCACAAGCCGCCCTTAGCGATGGGCCGCTTAAGGGCAAGCATGTGTTGGTGACCTCTGGT
>CAZBBZ010000412.1:0-2860 GCA_964489925.1 uncultured Rhodobacterales bacterium | reverse complement strand
CAACCTGCACACTCGCTTGATCCGCACCCGGCACGAGGTAAGGCACCGCTGGCGATGCCCATGCAGGCAGATGCGGCGCAAGCCGTGGGCCACCCCAAAGGGCAAGTGCGCCGCCGCCAAGCAGCAGCAGCAACGCCAAAAGCAACCGACTGGACCATGACATGCCGCGCTCATCGTGCAGATCGTCCTCGATCTCGTCGTAAGCGGCCTCGTCATAGGCGTCTTCATCCTGCACAGCATCTTCAAACTCGCCCTCAAGCTCGCCATCGGCGCGGTCCACAAGATCCTCTTGCACGCTGGTTTGCGTGTCGGGATCGGGTTCAACTTCTGTTTTGTTTGTCTCTGACATTTTCCTGCCCGGAAATCCGGCTGTTGCGCTCGGTATAAGAGTGGGGTGCGTTCTATACCTAGCGCAAGGGGGAAATTGCGACAATGATTCCCGTTTGGCCCAAGTCGGATTATTTCGAATCGACTGAAAAATCGTCCGTGAGTTAGATCTTTGCCAGTAAATTAAGCATTCCAACGAGACTAGGTTGTGCTGCAACCGCAATCTGGGGCGATATATAGGAAATCACATTGGCCGTGTTTTGACTGATCGCAACGAAACGCACGCTGTTAGAAATGGGGATATTTGCCAATTCATTGACCAGACCTTGGGCTGTGCGGGGTGAAAACACTGGAATCACCACGCCCTGCCCCCCAGTGATGGCTGCTTTCGCGGCGTCGGACAAATCTAGCAAACGCTGGTTATAAATAATGCGTTCTTCAACCTCGATGCCTTCATCCATCAAGGCCAGCGCCAATTCTCCGGCAGCATGTGCGCCGCGAAAATGCACATAGCGCCCGCCACCTTCGAGATAAGACATCGCCGCAAGCGACGCGAGCGCGGCGGCATCCCCTTGAGCAGATTGCGCCGCCAGACCAGCCGCCTGTGCCTCTTGCGCAGTGCCGTCCCCAACACAAAGGGCGGGAATCGTTAAATCGCCTTTGCGCGCCATATAAGCCCCGACCGCTTGGCGAGACGTGAACAACAGCGCCTGCGCACCGCTGACATCCATGTCGCAAGGCTCTAGCGAGATATCAATCAACGGCGAAACAAGCGGCTCGAATTTGCCCGGACAGGCATGTTCGACTTCTTTGGCAAATCTTTCGCCCGCAAGCTGAGGACGGGTCACAATCAGTTTTATCGGCAATGTCATTGGGTCATCTTTTGGTTTTTAGCTGGCTATTTGGCGCTGTATCGCAAATTCCGAACGACCAGAGCAATGATAATCAGTTTGATTGCGTGTCTCTCCGCCGACTGCTACCTCGCGCCCTGTGAACAGAAACAAGAATGGCAGGGTCGAGGCTTGATTGCATTGGGCATCGAAAGCAGTTGCGATGATACATGCGCGGCCGTGGTGACAAACCCGCCGTCGCTTGCGCCTGCGATATTGGCCAACACGGTCGCGTCCCAGCATGACCTGCACGCAGCATATGGCGGCGTTGTTCCCGAAATCGCCGCCCGCGCCCACGCGGAAAAGCTGGATTTGGTGATTAAACAAGCGCTGCGTGACGCCGATGTGACGTTTGCGCAGATTGACCTGATTGCCGTCACCGCCGGTCCCGGCCTGATTGGTGGGCTGTTGTCCGGTCTAAACACTGCCAAAGCCTTGGCGCTGGCTACAGGAAAGCCGCTGATTGCGGTCAATCATTTGGCCGGGCACGCGCTCACGCCGACCCTAAGCGATGACTTGCCGTTCCCCTATTTGCTGCTTTTGGTATCGGGCGGCCACTGCCAATTTATCGGCGTGTTTGGCCACTCCGATTTTATGCGCTTGGGCGGCACCATCGACGACGCCCCCGGCGAGGCCTTTGACAAAGTCGCCAAACTGCTCAGCTTGCCACAGCCCGGTGGCCCGGCGGTGGAACAGGCCGGCTTAAAGGGAAACCCCAAACGCTTCGCCCTCCCCCGCCCCTTATTGGGCAAAGACGGGAGCAACATGTCATTTTCAGGATTAAAAACCGCCCTGCGCCGCGCGCGTGACGAACTCATGGGCGGGCAAAACGCCCTGCGCATTACAGACCAACAAGATTTATGCGCGAGCTTTCAAGCAGCCGTCGTCGATGTCCTTGCGGCCAAATCTCGCGTTGCCTTCGCCCAATTTGAACAGGCATGTGCTGCGCGCGACCTTCCCTATGCGCCCCGTTTTGCCGTCGCAGGTGGCGTTGCCGCCAATACCGCCATTCGCGGCGCTCTGACCGCGCTCGCGGCAGATCAAAGCGCGCAATTTGTCGCCCCGCCCTTGGCGCTTTGCACGGATAACGGCGCAATGATCGCTTGGGCCGGGCTGTTGCAGTACCGCGCAGGCGCAAGGTCCGATCTAACAGCAACCGCCCGCGCGCGCTGGCCACTTGATGCGGACGCCAGCCCCATGCTGGGTTCTGGCAAACGAGGAGCCAAAGCATGATCGCAGTGATTGGCGCAGGTGCGTTTGGAACCGCCTTGGCAAACATACTGGCCTCTGACGGCTCTGATGTATCCCTATTGTGCCGCAACGCGGCGACGGCGGATTTAATCAATCAAACCCGCGAAAACTCGCGTCGCTTGCCCGGCGTGTCCTTGCACCCCAGCTTGCACGCGCAAACATCACCCGCAGCACTTGCCCCTGTGGATACCGTTTTGCTGGCCGTGCCCGCACAGCAAACAGCGAAAGTCTTGCAGGACTTTGAGCAAGCGCTGAATGACAAAGCGCTGGTGTTCTGCGCCAAGGGCATCGATGCAACCACCCACGCGCTGCAAAGCGAACTCGCGCCCAATGCGGGACAAGTCGCTGTGCTATCTGGTCCCGGTTTTGCCGATGAAATCGCACGCGGCCTG
>CAZBBZ010000411.1:0-2866 GCA_964489925.1 uncultured Rhodobacterales bacterium | reverse complement strand
GGTCGGATCAAGATGCAAACGACGCGGTTGGCTCACGCAAAATGCTGTTGGATCGGGCGGCAAACGAGCAAATGGCGCTGGTGGGCTTTCATTTGCCGGGCGGTGGTATCGGACGGGTCGAGCGGGACGGTGACGCCTATCATTTTAGCGGTGAGTTGTGATGTGGCGCTTCGTTTTCGCGCTTGCAATTCTTGCTACGCCCGCCGTCGCGGATGAAAATATCGCCGATCAATATCCCGGATCACCACTTTATCAAAAGCCAGTCGAAGTTATTCCAAATGTGTGGAGTGCGATTGGCGCAACGGCCCCACCGACTTACGAAAATTCTGGTCATAACAACAACTTAAGCTTCATTGTTACAGGCGATGGTGTGGTTGTGGTGAATGGTGGCGCGGCCTATATTCTGGCCCAAGCCCTGCATGATGAGATCAAAAAGATCACGGATCAGCCTGTTAAGCTGGTGATTAACGAAAATGGTCAGGGCCATGCGATGCTGGGCAATTCCTATTGGGCCGAACTTGGTGTGCCGATCTTGGCGCATGTGGATGCGACCCATGAAGTCGAAGATCGCGGCGGCAATATTTTAGAGGGCATGAAGCGGTATAACCGGGACAAGGCCGCTGGCACCTTTATTGCCCCTGCCACGAACACCTTTGAAGATGAATATATCGTCGAGATGGGTGATTTTCGCATCGAAGTGCTGCACCTTGGGCCTGCCCATAGTCCGGGGGATGTCTCGGTTTGGCTGCCTGCACAATCGCTGGTGATTGCGGGTGACATGGCATTTCACGAGCGGCTCTTGCCGATTTTTGAGGACACCATGACTGCCGAGTGGATCGAAACTTGGGATGGTCCGTTCGAAGCCTTGGGCGCGACTTATGTCATCCCCGGTCACGGGCATCCGACCAATATGGCCCAAGTGCGCCGCTATACGCGGGACTATTTGGTGTATTTACGTGGAAAAATTGGGGCGCATTTGGATGCAGGCGGCGATTTGGCAGACGCTTATTACGTGGATCAGTCGCCCTATACTCATCTGCATACCTTTGACGAACTAGCCACGCGCAATGCGGGCCGCGTTTATGAGCAGATGGAGTTTGAATAGCGCATTTGTGATCTGACAGAGGCTAATTGTGTCTTTGCCATATTCGCATATTGGAATATTAAAAACCCATCTTAACGGGAGTGAATAAAATGAACTTTGCAAAAAACATGGGCCAAATCGACCGGCTTGCGCGATTGGCGATTGGGGCTTTGCTTGTTGTGCTTGCCTTCGCGGGCATCATTGGCGTTTGGGGCTACATTGGGTTGATCCTGCTGGTCACGGCCTTCATCAACTTTTGCCCGATCTATCGGGTGTTTGGCTTTAAGACCTGCGAAGACTGTTAGGTCGATGATGTTACGCGGACTTTGGGTTGTGGCGGGTATTTCCGTAGCGGCGCCTTGCCTTGCAGACGTGCCAATTTTATCCGCACCAGATGTCGCCGCCCGTTTGCAGAGTGGGAACATGGTCATGCTCGACATCCGAAGTCCTGCGGAATGGAAAGAAACGGGGCTTGCCGCTGGCGCTTGGCCCGTTTCGATGCATGAAAAGGGTTTTGTGCAGCAATTGCAAGCGGTTATAACACAATATTCACCTGATAATGTCGCATTAATTTGCGCCACCGGGGGGCGAACAGCCCATGTAACCAAGATCCTAGAGGCCAATGGGATCAGCGGAATTGCAGATGTATCCGAAGGCATGATGGGCAACCAACGTGGCCCCGGATGGATCGACCGGGGCATGTCGGTGGTCACATTGGAAGAGGCGGACGCGGCCTACCGCGCGGTGTTTCCAAGCCAATAGTCTCATTTTTTACCCAACTGGTAGATTCAAGAATAATTTCCGACCAACCCTATGATAATACCGGGTTACTTGTGGCTGGTTTGTCAATTGCGAGAGAGTTTTTCCCTAACATGCAATGTTTCGTAGGAAAATTTACCAAATAGCCAATTTGACTTTTGGACCAGTCCACATCAGAAACGATCCCTCTAGTTTTGGGGGTTAATTTACATGCTTTTGGAAACATTCGACGGGTTTGATGCCCGTACACTGCAGCTTGTCTTCGGCCTTGGTCTGGGTTTGATATTTGGCGTTGCTGCACAAATTTCACGGTTTTGTTTAAGACGCAGCATCGTGGGCGAGGATCGTGGATCCGCCGCGGCTGTTTGGTTGGCCGCTTTTGGCACAGCAATTGGCGCATTTCAGATCGCCAGCTGGTTCGGCTGGGTCGATGTCTCCGATCATCGCTACTTAAGCACATCCCTACCCTTTGCCGCGATCCTTCTTGGCGGCTTGTCCTTTGGTATTGGCATGGTTTTAACCCGAGGTTGCGTGTCGCGTCTGACGGTTTTATCCGCAAGCGGTAACCTGCGGGCGGTTTCGGTCTTGGTGGTTTTTGCGATTGCAGCACATGCGGCCCTCAAGGGTGTGCTGGCCCCATTGCGGGTGTCGCTGGGTCAGATTGAAACAGAAATCCCGTTTGCGAGCCTCGCAGAATTTTCCGGAGCAGCTCCCATCATCGCGCTGGCGATATTGGCAAGTTCGATCCTGTTGGCGCGCAAGTTCCAGGCGCGGGCCCGCGACGTTGTGCTTGGCGGTTTGATCGGATTGGTCGCTGTAGCCGGATGGTCCGTAACAAGCGTGTTGCTATTTGATGACTTTGATCCGCTTGCTGTGCAATCGGCGGCCTTTACACTGCCTTGGTCCGATACGCTGTTCTGGATTATTGCATCTTCGGCACTGCCGGCTGGATTTGGCACTGGTTTGATGGGGGGCGTCTTGCTGGGCGCATTTGCCAGCGCACTGGTTCGCAGCGAATTGGAA
>CAZBBZ010000410.1:2136-2877 GCA_964489925.1 uncultured Rhodobacterales bacterium | reverse complement strand
GGCGCGAAACGGCAAATTGCGATGACGAGCCATTTGCCCGGTGCCGATCATCAGCTTGATATGTTCCGGCGTGCCAAAGGCAGGCGCGCCAGATTTCATATCCACGTTCGAGGAAAACCCGCCATAGGTCACGGGCGTACCGGGTTTGGTGAGTTGGGACAGGGTCATGCCCGCCATGGCTTCAGCATGTTGCAAGACCAATGCGCCAGCGATGGTGATCGGGGCCATGGCACCTGCGAGACAGAAGGGCGTGATGATACACATTTGGCCTGCACGGGCGAAATCAATGATGCCTTCGGCCATGGGGTTATCGATGAGGCGCGGCGAGTTGGTGTTGATGATGGTCATCGCCCAGACCCCGTCGGTGAAATCATCCGCGCCGATTTGCCAGCCCGTTTGCAGCATCTCAAGGCAGTCTTGCACTTGGGCGCGGCCGCGACAAAAGACGAAGGGAGGTTTGTCCCCAAGGCTCATTTGGCTGCCAACGATATGATAGTGGCGCAGATTGGCGGGGATGTCTTGGGGCTCGACCGACAAGGAAAGGCCTTGGATCGCATCAAAGGACTGCACCAGTTTGATGCTTTCATCAAAGGATTGGGCATCGCCGGGGCGACGGCCTCGGATGCGGTCGGTGGCGTTGGGGCATCCTCCTGATGGTTTGAAGATCAGAGCGCCGGGTTCAAACAGTTGCTCGCGTTCGGGATTGATCGCGCGCATGGCGATGGAGCGGGGCACGGTTGC
>CAZBBZ010000410.1:0-2126 GCA_964489925.1 uncultured Rhodobacterales bacterium | reverse complement strand
AAGACCAAATTAAATCATTTGATCTCAATAGGTTAAACGCTTTTTCCACGATGTCGCGGCCAATACGCACCATTTGCGTGTCCTCATCCACCAGCGCACCGCCTTTGGCGAATATTTTGCGCGCCTCTGGTAGCAGGATTTTGATGCCAAGGGTTTCAAGCGTCGTCAGCGCCGCCTCGTGCATGGACGCGATGTGATCGTCCGAAAAGATGCGCGCAGGCGGAAAAGGGTGGCGCAAGCGTTTGTAGTTGGGCTGGCGCTTGGCTTTGGCGGCTTGGCGCTTTTGCCGGCCTTTGCGTTTTGGTTCGGGGGTGGAAGGGGCTGTGCTCATAGCATGAAGGCTAGAGCCTGTTGCCCCTGCTCGCAAGCGGAGACGCGCGTTTGGGCCTTGCCCAACCTCGCGTCAGTTTTTTTGATCTGCGTTCAGGTCACGCAGACCTTGGGGCGGTGCCCCAAGCCCCGATGCCTTAGACGCGCTGTTCTGACGTCAATGGAACCTTTTTGTGCCTGGGGCAAGATTGGGTTTGGATATTTATGGACCAAAGATAGATTATATTAGCGCTTCGAACGCATCGCCGCGCGCCTCGAAACTGGGGAACTGATCGAAGCTGGCGCAGGCCGGGGAGAGCAGGATCACATCCCCCGGTTCGGCTTCGGATTTGGCCTTGGTCATGGCCGCGTCGAGGGTTTGGCTGATTTCATGGGCGGTGTCGCCAAGCTGGTGGGAAAACGCATCTGCCGCTTCGCCGATTAGGTAGGCTTTGGTGATGCGCTCAAACAGCGGTTGCAAGGGCGCGATGCCGCCTTCTTTGGCGCGGCCACCTGCGATCCAGCGGATGTTTTTGAAGGCGAGCAGCGCTTTTTCGGCGGCGTCTGCATTGGTCGCCTTGCTGTCGTTCACGAAAGTCACACCGTCTTTTTCAGCGACAATTTGGCAGCGGTGTTTCAGGCCGGGATAGGTTTTGAGGGCTGCTTCCACGTCGCGCGCGCTGAGCCCCATGGTGCGGGCCACCGCATAGGCAGCGCAGGCATTTTGATGGTTATGTGCGCCGGGCAGATTGGTTAGGTTGCGCAGGTCAATATTGGCCACTTGGCGGGTGCGGCGCCATTCGGCCAGAAAGCCTTTGCGCGCGCAAACGGTCCAGCCGTCTTTGAGTTGTTGCGTGGTTGAAATGCGGATGACCGGGTCGCCGCTGTCTACTTCGTCGCGCAGGCTGGTGGCGAGAAACGCGCCTTCGGGTTCGTCCACGCCGATGATTGCGCGATCCGGTGCGCCTGCGGTGAACAGGCGGGATTTGGCGGCGAAATAGCCCCCGCGCCCGTTGTGCCGATCAAGGTGGTCGTCGCTGAGGTTCAGGAACACGGCGATGTCGGGGCTAAGCGCGCGAGCGAGATCGGTTTGATAAGAGGACAGCTCTAGGATCACGGCTTCCCCGTCGCGCGCCGGGTCAAGGTCCAGCGCGGGGCGACCGATGTTGCCGCCCATCTGCACGGGGCGGCCGTTTTCAGCCAAGATGTGATGGATCAGCATGGTGGTGGTGGATTTGCCGTTGGAGCCGGTGATCGCGACCACTTGAGGCATTTGATCGAAGCGATCCCATGCGGGCGTTGCATAGGAGCGAAAGAACAGGCCGATGTCGTTGTCGATGGTGATGCCAAGCGCTTGGGCCGCAGCGATTGCCGGGTGCGGTTTTGGGTAAAGATGGGGGATGCCGGGGGAGGTGATGAGGCTGACCACCTTGTCCAAGTTTTGCGGCTTGGACAGGTCCGCAAGCATGATGCCATCGGCCTTGGCCCGGGAGCTTTCGGTATCGTCCCATGCCACGACGTCGGCCCCGCCTGCTTGCAAGGCTTTGCAGGTCGCAAGACCAGAGCGGCCAAGGCCGAGGACGGCAACGCGTCTGTCTTTATATCCACGGATGGGGATCATGTTGGGGCCTCAAGTTTTTCCCCTTGGTATTGCGATTGGTTCGCGCTGTCGAGGGGCGTTCCCGACCGCCGGGTGGGGGTAAAGCCCCCGCCCGAGGGATGCGATCGGGGCTGCCCGCTGTGCAAACGGGCACGCCGAGCTGAAATAGTTACCGCAACTTCAACGTAGCCAGTCCCACGAGCGCCAAGATCAGGGA
>CAZBBZ010000409.1:0-2883 GCA_964489925.1 uncultured Rhodobacterales bacterium | reverse complement strand
CGCGTTCGTCTGGGGGACGAAAGGTCGTAGGTTCGAATCCTGCTAGCCCGACCAGTTTTGGAAATTTGTGATATGAGCGGTGCTTTACCGAGCCAACAGTTACGCGCGTTAATCGCCGCGGGACAAATCGCGGCAGATGTGCCTGTGACGGATGCGCAGGTGCAACCTGCCTCGCTTGATTTACGCCTTGGCGCCAAGGCTTGGCGGGTGCGCGCGTCGTTCCTCGCAGGCAAAGACCGCACGCTGTCTGAGCGCATTCCTGATTTTGCGATGCACGAGTTCGATCTCGCCGGGGGTGCGGTTCTGGAAAAGGGCTGCGTTTATGTGATCCCTTTGATGGAATCGCTTGATCTGCCGGATGATGTCTGGGGGGCGGCGAGTGCGAAAAGCTCTATCGGGCGGTTGGATTTGTTTACCCGTGTCATTACCGATCAGGGCGATGAGTTTGATCGCATTAAGCCGGGTTACAAAGGCCCGCTATATGCCGAAGTCAGCCCGCGGTCCTTTTCGGTCAAAGTGCAACCGGGCCAGTGTTTGACGCAAATGGTGTTGCGCCGTGGTGATGGGCGATTGGATGATACGGCCCTTACAGCACTGCATGACAAGCTTGGCTTGGTCGATGGCGATGCGCATATTGATGGCGGGCTTGGGTTTTCGGTCGATCTGACCCCGCGCGCTGGTGGTATCGTTGGCTATCGCGCGAAACCGCATACAGGATTGATTGATCTAAGCAAACTGCGCCACTACGAGGCGCGCGATTATTGGGAAGAAGTACGCCCAAACGCGGATGCGCTGATCCTTGATCCCGGTGCGTTTTATATTTTGGTGAGCCGCGAAGCCGTGCATGTGCCGCCCGATTATGCGGCGGAAATGACGCCGTATTTGGCGATGGTTGGTGAATTTCGCGTGCATTACGCAGGTTTCTTTGACCCCGGCTTTGGCCATGCGCCTGCCGGTGGGAATGGTTCGCGTGGGGTTTTAGAAGTGCGTTGCCACGAAGCGCCGTTTGTACTGGAACACGGGCAAATCGTGGGGCGGTTGATTTATGAACATATGTTGGAACGCCCCGATATTATTTACGGGGCGGACCTGAAGTCGAATTATCAGGGACAGGGGTTAAAACTGTCCAAGCACTTCAAAAGCTAGCCGCGCACAGTCCCCTGCCCGCGCACCAGATATTTGAACGAGGTCAACTGGTTGGCCCCCACTGGCCCGCGCGCGTGCAGTTTCCCGGTCGCAATGCCGATTTCAGCGCCCATGCCAAATTCACCGCCATCGGCAAACTGGGTCGAGGCGTTGTGCATCAGGATCGCGCTGTCGAGTTCGTTAAAGAACTTCGCGACCACATCCGCGTCTTCGGCCAGAATACAATCGGTATGCTGGGAATGATGGGACGCGATGAAGGCAATCGCGGCATCGGCACCGTCCACCTGACGAGCCGCAATAATCATATCCAAGAACTCTTTCCCCCAATCATCAGGGCTTGCGGGCAAGACCCCGTCGATTTCACCGATGGTCAAATCGCCGCGCACTTCGACGCCTGCATCTAACAAGGCGCGGATAAGGCTTTCGGCTTCGGGGTAGTTTTTATCGATCAACAGACATTCCGCAGAGCCACAGATGCCTGTGCGCCGGGTCTTGGCGTTTAGGACCACATCGCGCACCATCGCAGGATCCGCGGAGGCGTGAACATAGATGTGAACGATGCCTTCAAGATGGGCAAAGACGGGCACGCGGGCCTCGGATTGGACCAGACCGACCAAGCCTTTGCCACCACGGGGCACGATCACGTCGATATAATCGGTCATGGTCAGCATCTCGCCCACTGCCGCGCGGTCGCGGGTGGGAACGACTTGGATCGCAGCTTCGGGCAGGCCAGCGGCAACCAGACCTTCGACCAGACAGCTGTGGATCGCCATGGCGGAATTGATTGCTTCAGAGCCTGCGCGCAGAATCGCGGCGTTGCCTGCTTTCAAGCACAACGCGCCTGCATCTGCCGTGACATTGGGGCGGCTTTCAAAGATCACGCCGATCACACCAAGAGGCGTGGCAACCCGTTCAATCGCAAGGCCGCTGGGCATATCCCATGATGTCAGCACCGCGCCAACGGGATCGTCTTGGGCGGCGACTGCTTTAAGGCCCGTTACAATGCCTTCAATCCGGTCTTCGGTCAGCAAAAGCCGGTCCATCATCGCATCCGACAAGCCTTTTTCGCGGCCAAATTCCATGTCCTCGGCATTGGCGCCCAAAATCGCATCGCGCTTGGCCCAAACCGCATCAGCGGCGGCTTCAAGTGCGCGGCGCTTGTCGGCAGCACTGGCGGTTGCCAAACTTGCAGCGGCTTGTTTTGCTGCGGCGCCAATGGATTTCATCTGTTCAATTACGGTCATCACGGATCCCCTTAAAACGCCATGTCGTTGCGGTGAATGAGAGCAGCGCGGCCAGGATAGCCCAAACGCGCTGCAATTTCGATGGATTGCAGGCCTAGAATTTTTTGCGCTTCAACCGAGGAATAGGCCACCAAGCCGCGCACCACGGTTTCCCCGTCGGGACCCAGCACTTCAACCAGATCCCCGCGTGTAAATTCGCCTGATACAGCCGTAACCCCTGCGGGCAAAAGCGAATTGCCCGTGTTCAGGGCCGCCACAGCGCCTGCATCAATGGTCAGGGCACCACGCGGTTTCATTGCATCGATCCACTGCTTGCGCGCAGCCGCCGGAGTGGCGGAGGCGGTAAACACGCTGGTGCGCGCGCCATTTACAATCGCGCTTAGGGGAGCATGAGCTTCGCCATTGGCGATGACCATTGCACAGCCCGCAGCCGTGGCGGTTTTGGCAGCCATGATTTTGGTGCGCATCCCGCCTTTGGACAGGGCGTTGACCG
>CAZBBZ010000408.1:0-2887 GCA_964489925.1 uncultured Rhodobacterales bacterium | reverse complement strand
TTCCAAAAGCCAAAGTAAAACTTTTGTGTGACGCGTGAATTGCGGATTTTACCGCCAACGAGGGGCGCGCCACCCGGCGGCTTTGGCTTCTGCTTCATCACAAAACCAGCGTTCGCCTTTTGCCGTATTTATGCGGGTGCGCTTGTACCACGGTGACCATGGTGCGTGGTAAATTCGTCCGTTTGCAGAGATGTTGCCTTTAATCGGGCAGCCAGTCGGGGCGGTCTGTTCAGCGCTTTGCCATTGCCGCGCACGAAAGTCCCACGCGGTTTCTGTGGGTGCGCGCCAGATGCCCAAGCCCTTGGCCTTGGCGGTGGTTTCTTGCGCGACATAGGTGTCGGCGTATTTGACAAAGGCCCAAGCGTGACCGCCAACCACCATCAGTTCAGCGATGTTAACGCCGTTTGCAAAGCAAGTGGTCACAACCCGACCATAGCCATCCTTGCGACCCGGTTGGCAAGCAATGTCGGCGCCTGTGATAATGGCTCCAAGCGCCTGTGTAGCAGACTCTCCGCAGGCCCAAAGTCCGGCTTTTGATTGGCAGCGTTGCCCATGTTCTGGTGCGTCAATGTCAGCCAGCCGGATGCGCACCCCGCCCACATCAAGCGTGTCGCCGTCAATCACCCGTGTTTGTGCATTTGCTCCGCCCGCTAACAGGCAAAGGAGCCCCAAAATAAACCCTCGCATGACCAAGCGTATACCACATGATGTGATTTAGGTCACGACGAGGTTTGCGAGATTTTTGAAGGCTGTGGTGATCTAAGCCCATTTTTTCAAAGAAACCGACGGCGTTTCTTGCTGCGTTTCTTGCTGCGAAGCACCGCCGATACCAGTTGCTAGATCACTACTCTTTTGGCTTTGGATAATGGGCATCAACCCGGGACATCAAATAGTCATCCGCGCGCACGGGTGGGTATTTCGGCTCCCCGGTGCCCGGTAAGGTTTCCACGATGACATGAGGATTGGGCTGAATGAACATCGCCACGGATCGCCGCGTGCCCTTTGGGGCCAAAACCCGGTGCGGGGTGGAGACATAGATGTCGTTGGTCCAGCGCATCATGCAATCGCCGATATTAACAATATAGGAATCCGGCACATGCGGTACGTCGAGCCAGTCTTTCCCGCGCGGCTTAACCTGCAAGCCGGGCTCGCCATCGCTCATCAATAGGGTGATGGCGCCGTAATCAGTATGCGCGCCTGCGCCGATCGCCTCTTCCGTGCCGCGATATGGCGGATAATGCAGCAGGCGCAACGCGGCCAAAGATTCGTGGAAGCTGTCGGTGAAATGCTCCGGCTCCAGCCCCAAATCGAGTGCAAAGGCGCGCAAAATATCAATGCCAAGCGCCATTGTCGTATCGTAATAGGTCAGCATCGTTTCCGAAAAGCCGGGCAGGTCTGGCCATTGGTTCACGCCGCGAAATTTCTCACTCGCCAAGACCCGTGGGTCATCAGCGGCAAGATCAAACCCGATGTTATAGGTCTCTTTTTGGTCAATTAGGTTGCTGTTTTCATCAAGGCTTTCTTCGCCAGCCTGACCCCAACCGCGAAAATGCGGTGTGTTCAAAACTGAAACCTTGTTTTTTTCTTCGATGGGCAAACCAAAGAAGGTATCCGATTGCGCAAAGACAGCCTCGCGCAGCTCTTTTGAAACCGTATGGTTTTTTAACAAAAAGAATCCGACATCCCGACCTGCGCTGCCAAGCTCGGCAACAAATTTTTCACGGTCCGAGGCGAAGTCTCGCCAATCTAGAATAGGTAACATGCGTGCGCTTCCTTGGTCTGCCACTTGGCCGAAGAACCCGTCCCTTTTAGCCGTTGAAAGCTGCAAAACTGCGGCACGTGCATTAGGGGTTGAGTTATTCCTTCTATGATGTGCCGCAAAAAGCACAAGGGGGAGTTTCACCCTTTCCGCTGCAAGTCTGGTTTGCCGACGTATTTCGTCGGAGTTCTTAAAGGCGGTAGTTGCAGCGCGATGCTTGGGGCCTCGCCTCCGGCAACTGGTGGTAGCCAGCCCGGATCTTTACTGGCCAAAGCCCCCTGCGGTGGATCGCCTTCCCCCGGTGTCAGCAGGTGCCGCAAGAGCGCCATGGGGTGGCGGCGCAGGGTTAGGCGCATGGACATGTAATCTTCCACAATTTCTTGGCCCTCGGTCATTTCTGGCAGGCGTATGTGGGGCTCGTCAATCGCCTCGCCGTCCATATCCCCGCTAAACAGCGGCAAGGGCTCTGGCGCGCGAATGGCTTTGGCGGCCCAGAGCGCTTCGCGTCGAGAGGTTCCCAGCGATAAGAACGCGTCCGCTTCTGCCAGTACAGACAGCAGGCGGGGCGGGGTTGCGGCGCGGCGCCAGACATCTTCGACCGTGCGGTAGCCATTGCCGCGCGCTGCCGTGATCCATGTGGCTTCTTCTTCGCGCATGGCTTTGATCTGGCGAAAGCCCAAGCGCAGGGCGAGCCCGCCGCCCCCATCTGGTTCCATCGTGTTGTCCCAAAAACTGGCGTTGATATCGACCGCGCGCACTTCGACCCCATGTACCATAGCGTCCCGCACGATCTGGGCTGGGGAATAAAACCCCATCGGTTGCGAGTTCAGCAATGCGCAGGCAAAGACGCCGGGGTGGTGGCGTTTCATCCAAGCAGAGGCATAGACCAGTAGGGCAAAACTGGCCGCATGGCTTTCTGGAAAACCATAAGAGCCAAAGCCCTCGATCTGGCTAAAGCAACGCTCGGCAAATTCGGCGTCATAGCCGTTCTTTTGCATCCCGTGCATAAAGCGTTCGCGGAAGGTGTCGATGGAGCCTTGCTTTTTGAAGGTGGCAAGCGCGCGGCGCAAACGGTCCGCTTCTTCTGGGGTGAAGCTCGCACCTACGATGGCGATTTGCATGGCTTGT
>CAZBBZ010000407.1:0-2901 GCA_964489925.1 uncultured Rhodobacterales bacterium | reverse complement strand
TCACAAAGGATCGTCACAATGGTATGGCCAGGCCCAAGGTCTTTGGCCAGTCGCATCGCCCCTGCAATATTGATGCCCGACGATCCCCCAAGGCACAGCCCGGTGTTTTCCAACAGATCAAATACAATCTCTAGCGCGTCCTTGTCGTGGATTTGATACGCATGATCCACGTTAAGACCTTCAAGGTTGGCGGTGATACGCCCCTGCCCGATGCCCTCAGTGATCGACCCGCCTTCTGATTTCATTTCACCATTGGTGTAAAAATTATAAAGGGCCGCGCCCATCGGGTCCGCCAGCCCGATCTTAACGTCGCTCTTTAGCGCGCGCAGACCTGTGGCGACCCCCGCTAAAGTGCCGCCTGACCCAACCGCACAGATAAAGCCATCGACCGTGCCGTTGGTTTGTGCCCAAATCTCTGGCGCGGTCGTGTCGATATGCGCTTGGCGATTGGCCACATTGTCAAACTGATTGGCCCAAATCGCGCCATTGGGTTCCGTTTCATTCAGCTTCTCCGCCAAACGCCCAGAATAACGCACATAGTTATTGGGGTCGCGATAGGGCTTGGCAGGTACTTCTACCAATTCCGCCCCGGCAAGGCGGATCATGTCCTTCTTTTCTTGGCTCTGGGTTTCAGGGATCACGATCACCGTGCGAAACCCCATCGAGGCACCAACCAGCGCCAAGCCAATGCCCGTATTGCCCGCCGTCCCTTCAACAATCGTGCCACCGGGCTTTAACGAGCCATTCGCGACAGCCGATTTAATAATACTCAGCGCCGCGCGATCTTTTACGGACTGGCCGGGGTTCATAAACTCCGCCTTGCCCAAAATTTCACAGCCCGTGGCCTCTGACGCTTTGGCAAGCCGGATCAATGGGGTGTTGCCAATCAACTCGGCTAGATTTTTCCGGATTTCCATGCGCCACGCACCTTTCGCGATTTTAACAGTCTGCATTGTGCTTTAGTGCGAAGACCTCTGACCAGCAAGACGATCACGGGCCATATCACGCAAACGTCGTTCCCAAACGCCCCCGTTTCACGTCGGCTGTCATTTACCGAAACAATTCGTCACAAGCCCATATGTTTGCAAGTGGCCCCGCACGCCCTAAGTCTATTGGGGTGAACGCCATTTTTTTGACCCATGCAACGAGTACCAAATTGATATGACCCTCACACGGCGACAAACCATTCTCGGATCAACCGCAGCACTTGCAGCGGTCGCTCTGCCATCGATGCCTGCACAAGCTGCCACCATTTCACGGCGCTATGATGCTTTTCGCGGGCGCAAGCGGTTCGGCCAACAGGCTATCGCCCTAAAAGAAGACGGCAGTTCCTTGATCGTTGATCTGCACACCCGGCTAAAGGGCCGCGTGCTGGTGTTTAACTTTGATTATGAAGTGCGCAGCCAAGAAGTCTGGCGCGACGGCGTTTTGCAAAACCTACGCGCCACCGCGCGGGAAGGGGACAAAAAGTTCTTTGTGAACGCAACGCGCGGCAGTGCGGGCTTGGACGTGAAATCCTCAAAGTTCAACGGTATTGCCAAGGGCGAGTTGACCACCTCCTCCATCTTTATGGCTGATCTGGCCAAACGCCCACGCTGGCTGTCCACCCAATCGGGCCGCGTTTTTGACGTCAAAGCCAGCAGCAAAGGTCAAGCTTTCGTGGAAACCCCCCAAGGGCGCGTGGATTGCACTCGTTATTACTGTGCGGGCAATATGAAAGTGCCGCTGGATGCGTTTTATTCTCAAGACGGCGAATTGGTGTCCTACGAATTTGACGCCGTGGGCGCGCGCGCGCGGGTCGTGGCTCAAACGGTTGACCCTGCATTCCACACGCTCTGGCCCTAAGCCCCTATGAGCGTTTTCAAAAAGATCATGGCGCCAAGCGATGGCGCGGTTTGGATCACGGGTGCCTCGTCAGGCATCGGGCGCGCGGTCAGTTTGCGACTGGTGCAAGACGGTTGGACCGTATTTGCCACGGCGCGCAATACCGAAAAACTCGAAGCCTTGGCAGCAGAGGCGCATGGCCCCGGTCAAATCATCCCGATGCCCGGCGATGTAACCGAACCTGCGCGCATGGCCGAGATTGTTAACCGGATCACCAACGATGGCCCCCTCGCGCTCGCGATCCTGAACGCAGGCATTTATGTGCCCATGCGCGCGCAGTCTTTTGATGCTGAAATTGCGCGCGATATGATTGATGTGAACCTAACAGGGGTCACCAACGCGATTGCCCCTGTGCTGTCGAGCATGACCAAAGCGCGCAATGGACATGTGGCAATCATGGCCTCTGTTGCGGGCTATCGCGGTCTGCCCGGTGCGGCCCCCTATTCCGCCACCAAAGCCGGGCTAATTGCCATGGCCGAAGCCTTGGCTATGGATCTGGTCGATCAAGGGGTGCGCATTTCCGTCATCAACCCCGGCTTTGTGGAAACCGACGCCACCGCGATCAATGAATTTGAAATGCCCTTTCTGATGACCACGGATGAAGCGGCGGACCGGATTATGAAAGGCTTGCAAAAGCCGGGCTTTGAAACCGCGTTTCCGACCCGTTTTGCGCTTTTGTTGCGCGTGATCGGTCTGCTGCCCAACCGCGCCTATATCTGGGCCGTGCGCAAATTTACGGGCTGGGACAAACAATAGCGCTTAAAGCGCATCCCACCCAAGCCCCACAAAGGCGTCATAAACCGCATCCGCCACCGCTTGTTCGCCCGCGACATTCAAATGCGTATTGCCCACATCCACATGCCAGGCCAAATCATCGCCCTGCACCACAGATCCGGCGGTAATTTTCCCTGCCATATGCGCATAGGTATCAATATAAGGGACATTGCGCGATGTCGCCGCCGCCAGTTGTTTGGCCCGCACAGCAGCGCGTGTTGGATGCTCTGCTGTTGGTGTATC
>CAZBBZ010000406.1:0-2927 GCA_964489925.1 uncultured Rhodobacterales bacterium | reverse complement strand
TGTCGCTTTGACCTAAAAGTTAGGTCAGCCCTGACGGGCTTTGAACCGGCGCTGTGTCTTATTGATCACGTAAATACGTCCTTTACGACGTACAACGCGGCAATCGCGGTGCCGGTTCTTGAGCGAGCGAAGAGAGTTTCTCACCTTCATCGCAATTGTCCTTTCTTTGCGTCGGGTCGGGACCCTATGACGCGAAATTTCCTAGTTTCTTTGCACTTTCGCACAAAGTCCCCACCGAAGGCAGGGGATGGTGGGCGTAACTGGGATTGAACCAGTGACCCCTTCGATGTCAACGAAGTGCTCTCCCGCTGAGCTATACGCCCGTCACCATCGTGGCATTGATCGCGCGACTCTGCCGCGCAACCGAAGGCGTGCTATACTGCGAGAAATTGAACACATCAAGGGTTTTCAGAATCCTTTCTATTCCCCTATAGTCGTCTGGATGACGAAATCTGTGAACCACGACCATCCGACCGTTAAACTGGCGTTCCCAGGACGCTGGACGTCGTCGTGTATTTTTTCGTCCCCCCACAGTGGGTCCGAATATCCAGAAGAACTGGTGCGTCGTTCGCATCTTAATCTAAACGCTTTGCGATCCAGTGAAGATGCCTTTGTGGATGAGCTGTTTTCGGCCGCGCCGGGATGTGGTGCGCCACTGCTTTCTGCGCGTCTGCCGCGGGCTTGGATTGATCTGAACCGGAGTGCGCGCGAGTTTGATCCGGCTTTGATTTCAGGGGTGAATGCAAGTCCGCGCTCGCCGCGGATCAATGCAGGTTTGGGGGTGATCCCGCGTGTGGTGTCCGAAGGGCGCGCGATTATGCATGGTAAGATCACATTGGCCGAGGCCGTGCGCCGCATTGAAGCGGGCTATCAGCCCTATCACGATATTTTGGCAGCCGTGATAAACGAGACCCGTGAAAATTTTGGCCACGCGATTTTGGTGGATTGTCATTCCATGCCCCACGATGCTTTGGCTGGATGGCCAAGCGTCGAAGGGAACCGCCCGGAAATCGTGCTTGGCGACCGCTTTGGGGCGTCTTGTCATCGGTGGATCATTGATGCGGCCACGGATATCTTCCGTGCCGAAGGCTTTAGCGTGGCGCGCAATGCACCCTTTGCGGGGGGGTACATCACCCAGCATTACGGCAAGCCGTCGCGCAATGTGCATGCGCTTCAGATCGAAATTGATCGCTCGCTTTATATGAACGAAGCGAAAGTGACCAAACTCGTGGGCTTTACCAATGCGCAACGTCGGATTTCGGCGGTTGTGCGGGGCTTGTGCGAAATTGGCGCGCTATCGATGGATGTGGCTGCTGAATAAGATTTGGCCGGGGCGCATTGCGCATCTAATCGCTTTTCAGATCTTTGAATGTCCCAAAAAAAAGGCCACGCCCAAAAGCGCGGCCCAAGTCTAGGGAGGAATGCCCGCGAGTGCGGACATAATGCGACACGAATGCCGCACTGCAATAACTAATTGTGCAACGCAGCAATGTCAACTGAGTATCGGAAAATATGTCAAAATTAGTTACCTATTTCTGACACCTGTTCGTTTTCTAGGCAATTCGCCAAAAAACACGGCAATTAGGACTTCAAAGAGCGGCCTTTAACGATGGAATCCTGCCCAAACCGGTCGCGAATCTCATCTGTGGCGCGTTCCGCCTTTTCCCGCAGTGCAGCATTTGGATCAAGAAGGTTATGATATTGCGCCACATCGTCGGTTTGCGTGATTTGGCTCAGCCCCGCCCCGAGCAAACGAAACGGGGCTTGGGCCAGTTCTTTTTGCAACAAGGGGCGCGCGGTTTGGTAAATCACATCCGCCAGCTGGGTCGGGTCCAACAGGCTGGCCCGGCGCGAGATCAGTTTGAAGTCTTTCCTTTTCAGTTTTAGCGTGACCACCTTGCCCGCCTTATCCGTCGCCTTGGCGCGGTCGGCGACTTTTTCGCACATACGCCACAAGATGCCATCAAGATGATCAATATCGGAGATGTCTTCCATAAAGGTGGTTTCGTTAGAAATCGACTTCACCGGCGCGCGGGCGGTCACGCGGCGACGGTCCTCGCCGCGGGCTAAATGCCAAAGCCGATCCCCCATTGATCCGTAGCGATCCGCTAGAGTTTTGCGATCCCGGCGCAGCACATCGGCAATGGTACGGATGCCGTCGCGCTCTAGGGCGGCTTGGGTCACAGCGCCGACGCCCCAGATAACCTTGATTTTTTGCGCGGCCAAAAACTCTTGGGTTTCTGCTTTGCCGATCACCGAAAACCCACGCGGTTTGTCCAGATCGGATGCGATTTTGGCGAGGAATTTGTTATGCGACAAACCGACAGAGGCGCTGACGCCGATCTCGTCCTCGATCCGTTTGACAAGGCGCGACATCAGCAAGGCAGGCGGGGCGTGGTGCAGTCGTTCGGTGCCCGTGAGGTCCAAAAACGCCTCGTCCAGAGACAAGGGTTCCACTACGGGCGTCAGCTCTTGCATCATGGATTTGATCGCACGCGACACCTCGACATAAATTTCCATGCGGGGCCGCACGACCACAGCTTCGGGGCAAAGTTTGAGCGCTTTGAACATGGGCATGGCCGAGCGCACGCCTTTGATGCGCGCGATGTAACAGCAGGTCGAAACGACGCCGCGTTTACCGCCCCCCACGATCACAGGTTTGTCGCGCAAACTTGGGTCGTCGCGTTTTTCTACGGCCGCGTAAAAGCTGTCGCAATCCATATGGGCGATGGACAGGGTGCTGAGTTCCGGGTGGTACAGCACGCGCGGCGAGCGGCATTTGGGGCAGCGCGTGCCCTCAAATCCGTCCGTTAAGCAGTCCCGGCAAAGCGTGTTGATCGACATGAACGTTACTTACGCTGTTGTCGATCGTTTGGGAACTGCGCTGCATTTCAAGCGATGCTGGCCAGAATGTCTTGGGCGGCCTT
>CAZBBZ010000405.1:0-2939 GCA_964489925.1 uncultured Rhodobacterales bacterium | reverse complement strand
CCCATAATCATCATGCCCTCAACCCCAAGGTTCAGAACACCGGATTTTTCCACCACCAACTCACCAATCGCTGCAAACAACAGCGGCGTGGCCGCCGACATGATCGAAACCAGCAAAGCCGCCGGGGAAAGTGCCGAAAAATCCATCACGCAACGCCCTTTGATCGGCCCGCAAAACGGTAGTTCACGAACATATCCATCCCCAACAAGAAAAATAGCAACATGCCTTGAAAGACGCTAATCGCCGCCGCTGGCAAGCCCAGCGCGAACTGCGCGGTTTCCCCGCCGATGTATGTCAGCGCCAAGACCAACCCAGCAAGCAGGATGCCTATGGGGTTCAGCCGCCCTAAAAACGCAACGATGATCGCCGTAAAGCCGTAGCCAACGGGAAGGGCGGGCACCAGTTGGCCCACTGGCCCTGCGGTTTCAAAAAGCCCCGCAAGCCCTGCCAAAGCGCCTGACACCCCAAGACAGATCGCCACGATCCAATTTGGATTCACACCCGCGAACCGCGCCGCTTTTGGGGCGGCACCAATCAGCTTGATGTTAAAGCCGAGCACATGACGTTCTAGCAAAACATAGCCCGCCACCACCACACCAAGCGCGACCAAAACGCCCGCATGTACCCGGCTTCCGGGCCAAATGATCGGCAAAGTCGCACTGTCATGAAACATCCGGCTTTCAGGAAAGTTGAACCCATCCGGGTTGCGCAACGGTCCAGAAACAAGCGCTGACAATAGCAAGGTCGCCACATAGACCAGCATCAAACTGACCAGAATTTCATTGGTGTTGAACCGAATACGCAGGATCGCCGGGATCATCGCCCAAGCAAAGCCGCCCGCCGCCCCCGCAAGTGACATCAGCGGTAACAGCCAAATCCCTTGCACATTATAAAACGCAAGCCCCACAGCGCCCCCAGCAATCGCACCGATGATGAACTGCCCTTCAGCCCCAATGTTCCAAACGCCTGCGCGAAACCCAAGCGACAGACCAATGGCGATCAAGACCAAAGGCGCGGCTTTCACAAACAGTTCAGTGCGCGAATAAGGATCGAGCAGCGGGTCGATGAAAATCACCCGGATCGCCTCGACCGGATCTTTGCCCAAGAGCGTGAACAACACACCACCCGCCAGCATTGTCAGCAGCACAGCAATGATCGGCGTTAGCCCTTGCATCACAGCCGAGGGCGCAGGTCGTTTTTCAAGCTTGAACACGCGCAGCCTCCATATCACCTTCCATTTTGCGCCCGATGCTTTCGATGGTCACTTTTGCAATCGGCTCTGGCTCTGATAAACGACCGCCGGACAAAATCGCCACCCCATTGGCCAGCTCCATCAGCTCATCCAAATCCTGAGAAATGACCAAGACCCCTGCTCCGTCATCCGCCAAGGCGCGCAAGGCATCGCGAATATGAGCCGCCGCCGCCGCATCAACGCCCCATGTGGGCTGGTTCACCACCAAGAGCCGGGGCTTTTGCATAATCTCGCGCCCAATGACGAACTTTTGCAAATTGCCCCCCGACAGCGCGCGCGCAGGTTGCGCCGCGCCAGTGGTGCGCACATCAAAATCGCGGATCACCGCATCCGCAAAATGCCGCGTGCTATCGCGCTGGATGAACCCTTGGTTATCCAATCGTTGCCGGGTGCGCGCGGTTAGAAACGCATTTTCCGCCAGCGACATATTAGGTGCCGCCGCATGTCCCAAGCGTTCTTCCGGGGCGGTAAGCAAGCCCAAATTACGCCGCTCATTCACGCCCAAATCAATCACATCACGCCCGTTTAGCCAGATGATGCCCTCACTTGCCACACGCTCTCCGCTTAGGGCGGCCAGCAGTTCTTCTTGGCCATTGCCCGCCACACCGCCGATGCCCAAAATCTCATGGGCGCGCACGTCAAAATTCACGCCCTTTAGCGCAACGCCGAACTGGTTTTGCGCAGGCATCGTCAACCCACGCACCTCCAGCACCGCGCCTGCAGGCTGGCGCGCGCGCGGCTTTGCCCGGCTCAGTTCCGCGCCAATCATCATTTCGGCCAAACTGCGCGGCGTTTCATGTTTAGGCACACAACTGCCCACCACCTTGCCCCCGCGCAGGATCGTCGCCCGGTCACAAAGCGCCTGAATTTCCGACAGCTTATGGCTGATATAAAGAATACTCACCCCTTCCGCGCGCAAAGTGCGCAGGGTCGCAAACAAGGTCTCGGCCTCTTGCGGGGTCAAAACACTGGTTGGTTCATCCATGATCAGCAAGCGCGGGTTTTGCAACAAACAGCGAATAATTTCGACCCGCTGCCGCTCGCCTGCCGACAAATCCCCCACCAACCGGCTCGGATCAATCGGCAAACCATAAGCAGTGCTAATCTCAGAGATCCGCCGCGCAAGCGCCAAACGGCTGGGCGGATTTTCCATGCCCAAGGCCACATTTTCAGCAACGCTGAGCGGTTCAAACAGCGAAAAATGCTGAAACACCATGGCCACGCCTGCACGCCGCGCATCAGATGGACGGCTGGGGCGAAACGGCGCTCCGTGCAAGGTCATCGCACCGCTGTCAGGTTTCACCAAACCATAAATCATCTTCACAAGCGTCGATTTGCCCGCCCCGTTTTCCCCCAAAAGCGCGTGAATTTCACCCGCACCAATTTGAAAGGACACAGCATCATTGGCCACAACCCCCGGATAGGCTTTGGTCGCTCCAGAAATATCCAACAAAACGCTCAACAGCCCGCGTCAAACCCCCATGAAAAACTTTAGGCCCTCAAACGATGCACCAAAGCAAGAGCCGTGAAAAGCGATTCGGTTCACAAACGCCCCCAAATTCAACGCCCCCTTCTTTGGTCCAAAAATATCCTTCGCCGAAAGGCACGGCTCGTTGGGGACGCAAGGTCCCAAACGAGACGACTTGGAAACCGCAATCCAACGCATTGACCCCCGCGCGCGCCAAGC
>CAZBBZ010000404.1:0-2940 GCA_964489925.1 uncultured Rhodobacterales bacterium | reverse complement strand
AGTCGAAGGCGAACAGGTGCTTTCACCGGGTGGTTTGCGCCGCGCTGATGAACCTGTGCGCCATAAAATGCTGGATGTCTTGGGCGATCTTTACCTTGCTGGCATGCCGATCATCGGGCGCTATATCGGCACGCGCCCGGGTCATACCATGTCCAACCTGCTGCTGCGCGAGCTGTTTGCCAATCCCAAATCCTTTCGCATTATCACCATGAACGCGGCCACCGAACGGCGTTTGCCCGGCATCGACGTGGATCACTCGGATCTGGCGGCCGTGGGTTAAGCACGTCGGTTAAACGCGTGGGTTATCGCCACGCGAGACTTGCACTTCAAACCCTCTTAAATCCTGACCTATCACGCGCCGCTCGCACCCGGCTCTCGCGCTTTTGTTGCGCAATGGTCCAACATACACTTTAACCTTCTGTGGAATTTGACTAAAGTTCTGCAAAACCTGATCTGGGATCGGTTGCGCGAGAACATGACAAGCAAAAATAGAACCTTTTTTACTGTAAAGCGCGGGGTCACGATGGCCCTGAGTGCGGCTGTGTTCGCGCTTGCGGCATGCGGCGACAAGCAAGTGACCCGCAACGAGCTTGAATTGCTCTCGCCTGAACAGATTTTCCGCATTGGCGAAGATGAGCTGGAACAGGGCAAAGCGACCCAAGCCGCAGGCACGTTTTCTGAAATCGAACGGCTTTATCCCTATTCGCAATGGTCCAAACGCGCGACGATGATGGCGGCTTTTGCCTATCATAACGCCGGGGACTACATGGAAAGCCGCTCGTCCGCCCAGCGGTATTTGGACTTTTACCCCGCAGACGAAGATGCCGCTTACGCGCAATTCTTGGTCTCGCTCAGCTATTACGATCAAATCGTTGATGTGGGCCGGGATCAGGGCAACACCTTTGAAGCCCTGCAAGCCTTGCGCGCCACGATTGAGCGCTATCCCGATAGCGAATACGCGCAAAGCGCGCGCCTGAAGTTCGATCTTACGCTCGATCATTTGGCGGGCCAAGAAATGGAAATCGGGCGCTATTATCTAAAGCGCGGTCACTATGTGGCGGGCATCAATCGGTTCCGCGCTGTGGTCGAAGACTATCAAACCACCTCTCATACCCCCGAAGCGCTGCATCGTTTGGTGGAAAGTTACCTCTCGCTTGGTCTAACGGACGAAGCGCAAACCGCAGGTGCGATTTTGGGCCATAACTTCAAAGGCTCTCAATGGTACAGCGATAGTTTTGCCCTGCTGACGGGCAAAGGGCTTGCAGCAACGGAGGCCGGGGACAACTGGCTGTCGAGCATTTATCGCCAAATCGTGCAGGGCAAGTGGCTGTAACGGAGCGACAGATGCGCCCGTTTGGATTGGCCATTTCTTTTGAACAGGAAAGACCATGCTGCGTGACCTGATGATCCGCAACATCCTGCTGGTGGAACGCCTCGATCTGGAATTTCAGGCAGGTCTGAACGTGCTGACCGGGGAAACCGGGGCGGGTAAATCGATCCTTCTTGACTGCCTCGGCTTTGTGCTGGGGCGCCGTGGTCCGGCTGATATTGTGCGCAGTGGTGCCGATACAGGCGAAGTGACAGCGATTTTTGACATGGGTGAAAACACCAGCATTGCGGCCACCTTGGAACGCATGGATTTGCCCATGGACGAAGAACTGATGATCCGCCGGGTGATTTCTGGCGGGCGCAAGAAAGCCTTTGTAAATGACCGCCCCGTCAGCACCGACACCCTGCGCGCCCTTGGGGACGAGCTGTTGGAAATCCACGGCCAACACGACGACAAGGGGTTGCTGGATACCCGCAGCCATGTGACGTTTTTGGATGATTTCGCAGGGGCAGAAACATCGCGCGATATGGTCGCCAAAACATGGGAAACATGGCGCTTGGCCGCCAAAGCTTTGGCCGAAGCCCAAGCCGCCCGCGACGCAGCCCTTAAGGATGCGGAGTTTATCGAACATTCCCTAAAAGAGTTAGACGCCTTTGCCCCTGCCGAAGGCGATGACGACGCGCTTGATGCCGAACGCCGCATGTTAAAGGCCGCCGAAGCGATCAAAGATGACGTGGCCGCCGCCCTTAAAGCGGTATCGGGTGAAAACGGGCAAGCCACGCTGCTGGTGGCCCTGCGTCGCTTGGGCAAAGTCGCGCAAGCCGCCGAAGGCCATCTGGATGCACCAATCGCCGCCCTAGAGCGCGCGATCAACGATGTGGCCGAGGCTGAAACAGGCATTTCATCCGCCCTCAACCTGCTGTCGGGCGATCCAAACCGGCTAGAGGCGGTGGAGGATCGTTTGTTCGGCCTGCGCGCTTTGGCGCGAAAACACGACGTGCAACCGGACGCGTTGGCCACGCTGACCCAGCATTTTAGGGCGCAGTTCGACAGCATCGGCGGCAATGATGTGGCGCTAAACGATCTCGAAGCCAAAAGCGCACAAGCGCAAGAGGCTTATCACAAGGCCGCAACCAAACTGTCTGATATGCGCAAAAAGGCTGCGGGGGGGTTGAACCAAGCCGTCATGGGCGAGTTATCCGCGCTGAAAATGGAACGCGCGGTGTTTGAAACCCTGATCGAGGACAGCGAGCCGGGGCCGGGCGGCATAGACCGGGTCAGTTTTCGCGTGGCCACCAATCCGGGCGCCCCTGCAGGGCATTTGGCCAAGATCGCATCGGGCGGCGAATTGTCCCGATTCTTGCTCGCCCTTAAGGTCTGCTTAAAAGGCAACGGCGCACGCACGATGATTTTTGATGAAATTGATCGCGGCGTTGGCGGGGCCACTGCTGATGCGGTCGGGCGCCGTCTGGCCTCCATCGCGGCGCATGATCAAGTGATCGTGGTCACGCACTCCCCCCAAGTTGCTGCGCGCGGCGGTCATCACTGGAAAGTCGCCAAACGTGTCGTGGGTGACGCGACCCATTCCGACGTGCTGCCGCTGGACCAGA
>CAZBBZ010000403.1:0-2941 GCA_964489925.1 uncultured Rhodobacterales bacterium | reverse complement strand
CGGGGAACCAGTTTTGCACGGTGGAATACTTCACTTCCGCATCCTCAAGGATCACGATTTCAACCACGGCTGCGTGCAACTGGTTGGTGTCGCGCTGGGGGGCTGTGCAGCCTTCAAGATAGCTGACGTAAGCGCCTTTTTCACAGATGATGAGCGTGCGCTCGAACTGGCCGGTGTTTTCGGCATTAATGCGGAAATAGGTGGACAATTCCATCGGGCATTTGGTGCCTTCGGGGATGTAAACAAACGAGCCATCGGAAAACACGGCCGAATTGAGCGTTGCGTAGAAGTTGTCTGATTGCGGCACAACGCTGCCGAGGTATTTCTTAACCAACTCCGGGTGATCCTTGATCGCCTCAGAAATCGAGCAGAAAATCACGCCCGCTTGGGCCAGTTCTTCTTTGAAGGTCGTGCCAACGGATACACTGTCAAACACTGCATCCACCGCAACCTTGCGTCCGTCTGCTGGCGCTGCATCAGCGCCCTCAACCCCTGCGAGGATCATCTGTTCTTTTAGCGGAATGCCGAGCTTTTGGTAGGTTTCCAGCAGCTTGGGGTCAACCTCGTCCAGCGACTTGGGCTTTTCCAGCATAGACGCAGGCTTGGCGTAGTAATACTGATCCTGAAAGTCGATTTCTGGGTAGTTCACCATTGCCCACTCAGGCTCGTCCATCTTCAGCCAACGCTCGTATGCGGCCAAGCGCCAATCGAGCATCCACTGCGGTTCGTCGTTTTTTTCCGAAATCAGGCGGACGATGTCCTCGGACAAACCTTTGGGGGCATATTCCGTTTCGATCTCGGTCTCAAAGCCGTACTTATAGCGCTCACCAACGGAGCGGACCGCATCCACGGTTTCCTGATCGACACCGTCTTTAACTACAACTTCTGCAACGTCTGCCATTTTGCTCTCCGTCATGCCGCTTTCTCTTTCCAGCGGCGATGCGCTTTTATCCATGTCTGGGCAAAGCCCGTAATTTCGTCTTCGGTGCTCGTCGGCCCTAGGCTGACTCGGATGGCCGAAGACGCCTCAATGCCGTCAAAGCCCATTGCCCGCAAGACCCGACTTGTCCGGACCTTGCCGGATGAACAGGCAGAACCCGCGCTGATCGCGTAACCGCCGAGGTCCATTTGCATGACTTGCGTCTCGCCCCGCCAACCGGGGGTCAGGATGCAAGAGGTGTTGGGCAGGCGCGGTGCGTCCTTGCCTACAAAGATAGTGTCGGGCGCGGCACTTGCCAGCATGTCTTCCAACATATCGCGGTGTTTTTCGACTTGGTCCCATATGCCCGCGTCCAGATCGCGCTTGGCAGCTTGTGCTGCTGCGCCAAATCCGGCAATGCCGATGACGTTTTCGGTGCCTGCGCGTCGGCCCATTTCTTGGCCGCCGCCAGCCACGCGCGCCATTTGGTCAAAGCCAGTTTGAACAACCAATGCGCCAATCCCCTTGGGGCCGCCAAGTTTGTGGGCGGAATAAATCGCACTATGGCAATTCATATCCCGAAACGACACCGAGAGCTTGCCCGCCACTTGAACCTGATCGGTGAGATAGCGCTGCGCTTGCACCTTTTGCAGCATTCCAGTTTCGCTGTTGGCCCCCTGCTGGGCGCCCCAAGTGTCCAGACTGTCCTCGACAAAACCACCCAAGCAATCCAGCACGGGGCGAGCATGGGCAACGACGCAGTCATGTTCGATCGCGGCACAAACCACGTCTTGACCAGCTAGGGCCAAAGCCGCCGCCTCTGTCGCCCCACTCGTAAACACAACCTCAGACGGCTCGCAGCCGACCAAATCCGCAACTTGTGCCCGCGCCCGTTCAACCAAGCCTTTGGCGGCGCGGCCTTCTGCATGCACGGAACTCGGATTGCCGACCACGTCCATCGCCATCAGCATTGCATCCCGCGCTTCAACCCGCAGCGGCGCTGTTGCATTCCAATCAAGATAAACGCGCCCGCTCATTTCAGGTCTTTCGAAACATGTTCAAATCGCAATGCATCACCCAATCGGTTGACGATGACGCCGCATAGGTTTACGTGACGCTTCCAGCGCATGGTGGGGCTTCATCCACCAACCAGTTTAGAATGATTCTAGAATACCTGAGCGGAATTATCAAGTTTCCCTCATGGTAAACAGGAGAGCCCCAATGCCCGAGGTTATTTTCCCCGGTCCCGACGGACGACTTGAGGGCCGCTACCATCCGCAACGGGCCAAAGACGCACCGATCGCGATTATTTTGCACCCGCATCCGCAGTTTGGCGGGACGATGAACAATAAGGTCGTCTACAATCTGCATTACGCCTTTTACAACATGGGCTTTACTTGCCTACGGTTTAACTTCCGCGGTGTGGGCCGTTCACAGGGTGAATACGACCAAGGTGTGGGCGAATTGTCAGATGCCGCCTCTGCGCTGGATTATCTGCAATCGCTTAATCCGAATGCGAAAAACTGCTGGGTTGCGGGCTTTTCTTTTGGCGCGTGGATTGGCATGCAACTGTTGATGCGTCGCCCTGAAATCCAAGGCTTTATCTCGGTCGCACCGCCTGCAAACATGTATGACTTTAGCTTCCTTGCCCCTTGCCCGTCCTCCGGCCTGATCATCAACGGCACTGGCGATAGGGTGGTTCCCCCGACCGAGGTTGAAGGTCTGGTGGACAAGCTTCAGCAGCAAAAAGGCATCACCATCGATCACGAACAGATCGCGGATGCGGGCCATTTCTTTGATCCGGGCATGGACGAAATGATTGGCCATGTGCAGGGCTATGTGAAGCGACGGTTACTCGAAAACACCCGTTAAGCGCCGGGTTGCCTAGCTTTAGATTGCCTAGCTTTAGACCGGCGACACACCGTTCACATTCAAAAATGCTGAATAAAGCGACGTTGTACCGCAAATGAATAGGCGGTTCAGCTTCGCACCGCCAAAGCACACATTGCCGACGATTTCGGG
>CAZBBZ010000402.1:1772-2947 GCA_964489925.1 uncultured Rhodobacterales bacterium | reverse complement strand
ACGCTGCCATGAAGCGCGAATAAATCCCCGATCGACGCATTTCCAGCGCCGTTATCAGCCATCCACGCCTCAAACGAAGCGGGATCGCGGGCAATCACAACGGCTGGTACAACGTCAGCATTTTTACGCTGAGTCGCGGGAAGAAAGGCGTAAACCGTGCCCGTACCAGCTTCTCCAAAGTCCAGCTCTGTGGACCAAAACGGGTCAAGTTGGCCCAGCAAATGCACATCGCCATTTTCGGCCACATGTTGTTCTTCATCAAACTGATCAAAAAACACCAGATCGCCGGCTGCGAATTCGGGCACAGCATTGAAGGGGTCGGAATCGGTCAGCGTGCCGTTTGCGGTCATATATTGAACCGACGCCACGCCAATCAGCAGGGCACCAAGAACGAAAAATATCCAAAAGGGTAGACGCTCTAAAACCGTCATTGCAAACCTCGCACCACTTAACACACATCTGCGGTTTAGCAGACCGATCCAGTAAAAGTGCTGCAATGCGGTCAAAGGGGGACCAAATTGTGACTTTTTCTTGATCGCGAGGCGCGCGCGGTATCGGGGCGGAAATTGATTCAATCCAAACCAAAAACCGTCTAGATAGGGGCATGACATTACCAAATCCCAACGAACCAAACCCCACTGACCCGATCACCCTGACCCAAGAGCTGATCCGCTGTCGCTCTGTCACCCCGGCTGATGACGGGGCGCTGGACCTGCTTGAACAACGCCTTGCGGATGCAGGCTTTGTCGTTACGCGTATCCCGCGTGGGGGCATCGACAATCTGTTTGCCCGTTGGGGCGAGGCGGGCAATGGCCCGGTGTTCGGCTTTAATGGCCACACGGATGTGGTGCCGCCGGGCGAAGAAACCGATTGGACCCACCCGCCTTTTGCCGCCTCTATCACGGATGGCACTCTGTTTGGGCGCGGCGCTGTGGATATGAAATCTGGCGTTGCCGCCTTTGTTGCCGCGGCGATTGATCTGGTGCGCCAAACCCCGCCTGATGGTGCGGTGGTGATCACGATCACGGGCGATGAAGAAGGGCGCGCTCTTGATGGCACCACGGCGATCCTTGATTGGATGAGCGCGCATAACGAACGTATGGACGTGTGCCTTGTGGGGGAACCGACTTGCCCAAACACCATGGGCGAGATGATGAAGATCGGGCGGCGCGGCT
>CAZBBZ010000402.1:0-1762 GCA_964489925.1 uncultured Rhodobacterales bacterium | reverse complement strand
CCTATTTGACCGCAACGGGGCAGCAAGGCCATGCCGCCTATCCGCACCGTGCGAAAAATCCGCTGCCGCCACTCGTGCGTTTGCTTGACCAACTGGCCTCGACCCCGCTGGATGACGGCACCGAGGCGTTTGACCCCTCGACCCTTGCAATCACCACGATTGACGTGGGCAACCCGGCCAATAATGTGATCCCGCCCGAAGCCCGCGCGACCGTGAACATTCGCTTTAACGACAGCCATTCGTCTGGTGATCTAAAGGTGCGTTTGGATGCGGCGATCGCTGATGCAACGGCGGAAACCGGCGTGGACATTGCGGCTGACTACCAAGTCTCGGGCGAAAGTTTCGTTACCCCTAAAGGCGCGTTTTCCGACCTTGTTGCAACAGCCGTAGAAGCGGAAACAGGCATCATCCCGGAACTATCCACCAGCGGAGGCACCTCGGATGCGCGCTTTATCCGCGCCCATTGCCCGGTGGTTGAATTCGGTCTGGTCGGCAAGACCATGCATCAAGTCGATGAAAGCGTGCCCGTGGAACAGATCGACCAGCTTAAGGCGATTTATCTGAATATTCTGCGCGCGTATTTCGCCAGCCCAACCGCTTAATTGCCCAAACAGGAAGGTTCGTCACATGCTCGATCAAACAATGGATGCCGCCACACTGGAAAATGCCCGCGCCGATCTGGCCGCGACCTTTCGCTGGGCGGCGCGTTATGACTGGCACGAAGCGGTGGCGAACCATTTCTCGCTGGCGGTGAATGATGATGGCACGCAATTTTTGATGAACCCCAACGGTAAGCACTTTTCCCGCGTCAAAGCCTCTGACTTGTTGTTGTTGGATGCGAATGATCCAGACTCTGCCAAGGGCGCAAATCGGCCAGACCCAACTGCTTGGGGTCTGCACGGGGCGCTGCATCGTAATGTGCCTTGGGCGCGTTGCGCGCTGCATATCCATTCGAAATATGCGACGGTACTATCCAGCCTAAAAGACCCGGTTCTGCCACCAATCGATCAAAACAGCTGCATGTTTTACAATCGTGTCGTGGTGGACACGGACTATGGCGGGTTGGCGTTTGAAGCTGAAGGGGAAAGGGTTTGCAGCCTGTTTTCCGATCCAAAGAAAAAGACCATGTTGATGGGCAATCACGGGGTCATGGTGGTGGGTGCGACTGTGGCTGAGGCTTGGAACACGCTCTATTACTTTGAACGGGCTTGCGAGACTTATATTTTGGCGCTGCAAACCGGGCAGCCGCTGTCGGTCCTGTCTCACAATATCGCTGAACCTACGGCTGAAGAGATTAACACCTATGACGATGTGATCGACAATCACCTCAAAGAGCTGCGGTTGATCTTGGACGAAGAAGGCTCTGACTACGCGCAATGATGCTAGTCGTGAATTGAGCCGCGAAATGAGCCGTATTGTCATCCTAATGACGAAACTGCCGCAACTGGGGCGGGTGAAAACTCGGCTGGGGGCGGATATCGGTGCGGTGGATGCAACATGGTGGTTTCGCCACCAACTGTCGCGAACCGCGCGGGCCCTAAGCGGCGCTCCCAAATGGCAAACCGTCTTGTCGGTGGCGCCGGACACCGCGTTAAATTCCCCTGCGTTTCCACCAGAAACCCCGCGCATCCCCCAAGGGTCTGGCGATTTGGGCGTGCGAATGTTGCGCGCCTTGTCCATGTTTCCCCATAACGACGTACTGCTGGTTGGGGCCGATATTCCGGGCCTAAGTCCAAGCGTGATCGAACGCGGGTTTGACGCG
>CAZBBZ010000401.1:0-2949 GCA_964489925.1 uncultured Rhodobacterales bacterium | reverse complement strand
GCATCCTGATGACATCGGCCCATAGACATCGACCCTTAATCCTGCGTCACCCCAAACGCCGCCCCAACGGTCGGGGCGGCGGCGTTTTTATCGCTTAAACCACGGACCTATCTGGACACAGACGCAATCAGCTGTCCGACGGTTTCATTGGTAAGATACCCGGTTTGGGTCAGGCCAACACGCTTTTGGAACTGCGCAATCGCACGACGGGTTGTGCCGTCAAACTTGCCATCCACGGGACCCGGATTGATTTTCAGGCGCGCCAGTTGCTGTTCTACCAACCACCGTGTGCGCTGTGTTAGCCCAAGACGCGATTCCACCGCTTCTGCGGCTGCGTTTTGCTGCACACCGCTGCGTTCTTGGATACTTGCCAAAGCGCGCGTTGCCTGACTAGCAAACAAACCTTCGGGATACTCGTTTAGATAAGCGCGCAAATCAGCCTCGCGCCCCGAAGCGCCTGTGCGCTGCCAAAGGGCAAGATCCGCCGCATCGCGCGCGGCCTTGTCTTGTTCCGCCTGACGGTCAAGCTCTTGCTGACGCGCATCCGCCGAGGCTTGCAGCACCCGAATTTGCGCAACATCTAGATACCCTGTCGGGCGAAACCGCTCGGACCCTTGCCAAGCTGCGATCGCCTTGCGTGAGCCGCCCCCGAAAATGCCATCCACACCACGAGTATTGAAGCCCAACAGCGTCAGGTTGCGCTGAATTTGACGACGCTCATTGCGCGACAAATTCATCGCTGCCTCTGCCCGCTGTTCGGGGGGAACCAAAGCATCCATGCGCGCGGTTGCTTCACTGACAAACATGCCGTTTGGATAGGCGCTTAAATAGCCTTCAAGCGCATCCTTAGTGCCTGCGTTCGTGGCTTCGCGCCATGCTGCCATTTCTGCAAAGGCATCATTTGGCTCTGGCGCCAAATCCTTTGGCTCAAAAGCCCGCACCGTATCAAAGGGCAAATCGTTGACAAACCCGGTTACAATCAATGACGGGTTGTTTTGCCGGATGGTGGCTGGGGGAATATCGCCTGCCAAGAGTTGGTTGCGCACAATGCCGGATGTCGCGCGCACCGGACCTGCCACGACCAACACGCCTTGTGCAATTCTTGGCCCCTGCGCCAATGCCAAGGCCATGTTTTCGGTCGGTGTTTCAAGGATCAGCGCAGAACGCCCCGGACGCCGCCCCAGCAGTTCATACATAACGTCAATGCTGTGGCCCGCATAGGTCGTCGCCGTCAGGTTCAGCCGCTTCGCGTTTTTGGGCAAAAAGCGCAGGTTTTGCTTACTGACCGAAAGATGGCCCATAAAGTGAATGACCAGCCGATCTTGCCCGGCCATCTTAGCCTCATAGTCCTGTATGGTGCTTAGGATTTGCTGGGCGCGCACATCCTTTACCAGCATCACGTCAAAGCCATCCGCCTTATAGGCCGTTTGCAAGGCACTGGCTTCCGCCGACACGCCGGGCAGGTTTTTAAGATTGTCGTAACGCTCTTGCGCGATGATCAGCGCAAGATCGCCGGCACTGGCCGCACCTGCCCCCAAAGCCATCACAACCCCTGTGATGGCACCAAAAAACTTCTTCATGTCTTGCTCCCTTTTATTCTTGTTGCTGTTGCCCCTATGGGCCTTGTTTCAAGGATTGCGCTTTTGGGGGCGTCATTCAATGCGAAAAAGTCGGGGCGCAATAGGGCCGCATTGGGGAACCACGCCTAGTTGCCGCCGAACAAACCTTGCAAAACCTCAATCAGAATGTTGTTCGCATCGCGATCGTCTTGATTGCCCGGCGCGCTTTGCGGTTGGGAGTTTTCCTGCGCGTTCGGTTGGCTCATCGGCAAGGGGCGCGGCGGCACACCCTGATGCACGCGGGTCATGACCTCGCGCCAAATTTCTGCAGGCAGACCACTGCCCGTAACCCCGGTCAATTTGGAATTGTCGTCATAGCCCATCCAAACGCCCGCCACATACTGCGCGCTAAAGCCGATAAACCAAGCATCCCGCGCCCCTTGCGTCGTGCCAGTTTTACCCGCCACTGGGCGGTCCGCGAGTTTGGCGCGCTGACCTGAACCGACCTCGACCACTTGGTTCATCATATAAATCAAATCGCTCGCAGCCTTTTCGTTGATGACCCGATGGCCAAACGAGCGGTCTCCTTCGAACAGCGGCGTGTCTTCCCCGCGCAGGGTCAATTCGGTCAGACCATAAGGCTGCGCCAAGCGCCCCCCGTTCAAAATACCCGCATAAGCCCCAGTCATTTCCAAAAGCGTGGCCTCGGACGTGCCAAGCACAAAAGCCGGACCCTCCGACAAGGGCGATGTGATGCCAAAATCCTGCGCCAAAGCGCGCACGGCGGGCGGGCCGATATGTTCCGATACCCGCACCGCCGCCGTGTTCAGCGACCGGGCCAAAGCATCGGTTAGCGTGACGTTGCCATAATACTCGCCGGAATAATTGCGCGGTGACCATGGGCCAGAACCGGGCACGTCTAGCGTGATCGGCGCGTCTTCAACCAGAGCATTCGGACTGAAGCCTTTTTCCAAAGCCGCTGCGTAAACAAACGGTTTGAACGACGATCCTGTTTGGCGCAGCGCTTGCGTTGCACGGTTGAACTGGCCCGGACTTTCCCCATCAATCGCGCGCCCACCAACAATCGCACGCACCGCCCCATCAGGGGACATCACGACAATCGCAGCTTGGGCCCGCGACCCTTTTTTCACTTTGGTTGCAAACACATGATTAAGCGCAATTTCGGCCTGTTCTTGGATGAAGGGATCGAATGTTGTGCGAATTTCCACGTCTTCGCTGCTGGCTTTGGTCAAAAAATCTGGCGCTTCTTCCATCACCCAATCGGCAAAATAGCCCCCCGCACGGGCCTTTGCCGCTTCACTTAACTGGGCCGGATAGTCGCGCGCGATGCGTGCCTCGGAGTTGGTCAAATACCCCTGATCTTCCATCA
>CAZBBZ010000400.1:0-2967 GCA_964489925.1 uncultured Rhodobacterales bacterium | reverse complement strand
TGTCCCGATCACAACCATGAACATTACACCCACAAGCGCCGCAAGTGGGATCAAGTTGATGATGCTGGACCCAACCAGAATGAACGCCAGCAAGAACAACGCTGCGCTGATCCCAGACACCCGCGAGCGCCCGCCGGATTTCACGTTAATCATCGATTGGCCGATCATCGCACAACCGCCCATACCGCCAAAGAACCCGGTCACTACGTTTGCAGTTCCTTGGGCCAAGCATTCTTGGCTTGCGCCCCCGCGTTGCTTGGTGATCTCACCTACCAAGTTGAGCGTCAGCAAGCTTTCGATTAATCCAATCGCGGCCAGAATTAACGCATAAGGAAAGACAATAAGGAGTGTTTCCAAGGTCATTGGCACAACCGGAATATGAAACTGCGGCAAGCCGCCTTCAACGGAGGCCAGATCGACAACGCGCGGCACATCCAAATTCAGCGCAATCACCAAGATCGCGACAATACCAATGGCGGCCAGTGGCGCAGGGATCGTCTTTGTCACCCGGGGTGTTAGCCAAACCAACACCATGGTCAGCGCCACAAGGCCGAGTGTTAGAACCAATTGCCAACCGCTCATCCATTCGTGACCGCCATCAGTCCCGATCACTTTGAACTGTTCCAACTGGGCCAGACCAATCACAATTGCCAGCCCGTTTACAAAGCCAAGCATCACCGGATGCGGCACCATGCGGATGAACTTTCCAAGCCGGAAAATTCCCGCCAAAAGCTGCAAAATCCCCATCAAAACGACAGTTGCAAACAGATATTCGACGCCATGCGCGACCACGAGGCTGACCATTACAACCGCCAGCGCGCCCGTCGCCCCGGAAATCATGCCCGGACGACCGCCAAACACGGCGGTGATCAAACCCACAATAAAGGCCGCATATAGCCCCACCAAGGGATCAACCTTAGCAACAAAAGCAAAAGCAATCGCTTCTGGCACAAGCGCAAGGGCCACAGTCAAACCCGCCAAGAGCTCTACAGGGATGTTGATCGGAGGGGCATCGACGCCTTGGGGCGTAAGGGACAGTCGGCCTGCAAAGGCCTTAAACGTATTTCGCAATTTCAAAGCCTTTTAGCTTATTTCGTTGTGCAATTTGTTGAAATTATGTTTGCGCGACGGGGTATCTTTTCTTGAATTACGCCGCCCGTGTGAAGCTTTGGCCCAAGAAAAAAGAAAGCAACCCTTGTCACGGCGTTCAAAATTTCAAGGCAAAACGTGATATCGCTAGCGCCTTGTTCAACCATGCGTTTGGACATGTCATTGGCGTTGCCACAAAGACTTGTCAATATGAGAAACTTGAACAAAATTCTGCGCCAACCAGTCCTGTATCTCTGGAGTGCCGGGACCGTTCATGCGCCCCAAAACAATGTACTCTGCCGTTAACGCCTCCAGCCATACCTCTAGGCCACCTTCTTTGCGGGCAATAAAGGCGCCAATTCCGGTGATGACGAATCCATAACGGCTTGGGTTTCGAATATCTGACAAAGCCAATGGTACGGTGTCGCCCAAAAAGTACAAACAGCCCGGCCTGTCACAAATCGCGGCCAATGCTTGAGCGCGCCGTTCTTGATCGCGCAATGTCTTAGCGCGAAGATCCAACTCTATTGGCAACCAAGCAAGCAGTAGCAGGGCCAAGCAACTGGCCATAATGACCTGCCGCTTTAGAGACCATGCCCGCGCTCCTGTTTGACAAAGCAGCGCAAATCCCAGCACCGCAGGGGACAGTGCGGGCAGCAAATCGACGCTGCTTTGAATATCGATCACGTTCAGACCAACAAAAAGGACCGCAATCACCCCTAAAACACGAAGGCCCGCGACTTGCCGGAACAACAGTGTAAAGGCAAATCCACTGCCCAGCAAAAACACCAGACCAGCCGGACCAAATGCCTTGACCGTATGGCGCATAATAGTGCGCAGGTTCGCCAATACGTTTTGATCTTTCGGGCGATGCAGGTCGGTGAAATTGAACAGGACGAAACTATCAATAAATGCCTTGAACTGGCCGACGCTGGCGTAAATCAACACGATTGGCAGCAGAACGATTGTACCGCCCAAAACTATACGAGCAATCGCGCGCAGCTTTTGAGTTTTAGGCATTACGCCTAAAGCCGCAAGAACCAAACAAAACCCCGGCTGCCAGATCAGGGTACAACATGCTACAGCGGCCCCAAATCCGAACCAGCTTTTGCGCAACAGGGATAGGACGGCCAAACATTCAAAAAACACGAAGGCAATCTTGGGGCGGGGCCCTGCGACGGCGTGAAAAATGTATGTCGAAAACCCAAGTAGAAGCAAAGCGGCCAGCACGGCCCAGATCCGGGTCAGCGATAGATGCCGCCCAATGACGTAGATCAGACAAATCGAAAGGCTCGACAAGGCGGCAAAGAATAGTCTTGTGGCCAACCATTCGGGCAGCGCCATAGGCTTGGAAAGCGTTATAGCCAAAGCACCCAAGAAACTTGTTAGCGGGCCCTTGTGGTCAAAGATACTGACATAGGGCAAAATGCCTTGGGTCAGTTGTTTGGAACTATAAAGATATATGGCGGTGTCTCGGCTTAAGCCTTGCTCAAACCCGATCAAAGCAAAACAAAGCCAAGTGAGCCCCATAAGCGCGACCAGACAAAAGACGTCTGGCTTTCCAAAAGCTTCTGGCCGCAAAATGCCGCTCGAAGCCGAGGTGTCTTTCATTACTCTGCCAACACCCGCGCGTGGCGCTTTTTACCCGCGGAAAGTTTGACGCCTGCTTTGATTTGTTCCGGGCTGACCATGGCGCCTGCGTCACTTACAGCCACATCGTCCATTTTGGCACCGCCATCCGCAATCAAGCGCTTTGCTTCCTTACCGGACCCAGAAAGGCCCGTTTTTACAAAGAGTTGCACGATAGAAGTCGGCTCCGCCGGGACCGTCACAGTTGGCAAGTCGTCCCCAACGCCACCTTTTTCAAACACCTCACGC
>CAZBBZ010000399.1:0-2969 GCA_964489925.1 uncultured Rhodobacterales bacterium | reverse complement strand
CCATTCTGCGGTGGCCGCGATATATTCGATGGGGGCGTCGAACCAAACGTAAAAGACTTTGCCTTCAAGACCCGGCCAGTCTTCGTCACCGCGTTTGACCGGAATACCCCAGTCCAGATCCCGCGTGATGCCACGATCTTGCAAGCCGTCGCCGTCATCAAGCCATTTGCGTGCAATGGATGTGGTCAGGACGGGCCAATCTTTCTGGCTATCAATCCAAGTCCGCAGTTTATCGCGCATCTGGCTTTGCTTGAGGTACAGATGCCGGGTTTCGCGGACCTCCAGATCGGTAGAACCCGAAATCGCAGAGCGCGGGTTGATCAGATCGGTCGGGTCAAGCTGCTTGGTACAGTTTTCGCATTGATCGCCGCGCGCATTTTCATAGCCGCAGTTTGGGCAAGTGCCCTCGATATAACGATCAGGCAGAAAGCGGTCATCGGCGTGCGAGAACACCTGTTTCTCGACCACTTCTTCGATCAGCCCCGCGTCCGCCAGCTTGCCTGCGAAATGCTGGGTCAGCTTGTGGTTTTGCGGCGAGGACGACCGCCCAAAGAAATCAAACGACAGACGGAACCCATCGGCGATGTCTTTTTGCACCTGCCACATGTCGGCGCAAAACTCTGCCACAGGCTTACCCGCTTTGGCCGCTGCCAATTCTGCCGGGGTGCCGTGTTCATCCGTTGCACAGATAAGCAAAACCTCGTGACCGCGCGCGCGCATGTAGCGGGCATAGGCGTCCGACGGCAGCTGTGAACCAACGAGATTACCGAGGTGCTTGATGCCATTGATATAGGGAAGCGCGGATGTGATCAGAATACGGGACATATAGAAGTGCTTTTTAGCTTTTGAACAAGTGAGCTTGGTTTGCGAGGCATAGCGCAATCAGCATACCGGGAAAAGGCCTGTTGAACCGAGGCTTCGGGACACTTAGCGATCCGGGTTCGACCGTCGTCGCCGCATCAAGCGCCCCAGCATAAAGCTTGTGCGTGGCACGTATAGATAGGGGCCAGCTTTTTCCGCCCCGTCGCGCACGGTCATGCGGTAGATGCCAAAGGCCACCAAGCCGCTATGGGCCAGCGCGATCATTCCGAACATTGCACCGGGTCCGTAGTTTTCGATCAACAACGCCGCAATCAAAGGAGAGGCTATCGCGCCCATACCGTAAAGAAACATCAAGGACGCGCTCAGTTCGACAAAAGTATCCCGGCTCGCGAAATCATTGGCGTATGCGGCCGACACGGAAAACACCGGTAAAGTGGCCACGCCAAAGGCGAATATACTGGCATAAACCACGATCGGGTTTTGGGTCGACAAGAGTGCCGTGGTCAAACAGACCACCACCGACAGGCCCGAAAACCCAAGCAACACTTTACGCCGGTCAAATTTATCCGCCAGCCAACCCGCCGGAAATTGCGCCGCCGCGCCGCCCAGAATGCCAAGGGCCAAGAAAAAGCCGATCTGATCTGCCGCCAGCCCTTTGGCTTGGCCATAGACAGGACCGACCATGCGAAAGGCGGGCATGGTCACACCTGCCGCAATAACGCCAGCAGCCCCCAAAGGGGACAATCGCATGGCGGCGAGCGGGCGCACGCGGGGGGCTTCTGGGGCGTGGGGTGGTTTGGCTGTGGTCAGCAAAAGCGGCACTAAGGCCGCACAGCACAGGATCGCGAGGATATTGTAAGAAATATAAGACACAGGGTCCAAAACCCCGATCAACAGCTGGGCAACCAGCGAGGCGCTTAAATCCACGAAACGATAAATACCCAAAGTCCTGCCGCGGGTTTCGTTGGTGACTTTTGCCTGCAACCATGCCTCGACCACAGTATAGCATCCGGCTATCGACAAGCCCGTCATCACCCGCATCCCGGACCATGCGTAAGGGTCGATCAACAACGGATGAGCTGCCGCTGAAATCGTACCCGCCGCCGCAAAAGCGCTGAAGGCACGGATATGACCTGTATAGCCCATGAGCCTTGGGGCAACGAGGCAGCCGATAAAGAAGCCAACAAAATGCGCGGACCCCAGCAAGCCGACTTGACCGGGCGAAAACCCGGATTGCGCCCCTGACAAGGCATCAAGCGGGCCCATCGCCCCGGAAGACAGTTGAAGCAAAATAACGCTAAAAAAGAGGGCGGCGAAAGATAAGGTAATGCGCATGGGTGATAATTACTGTGTTGTGGATACGTCGGGCAGTTGCAGCACCGACATTACATGTCGAATTTGTACTTTAGTGACTGAACAGCAGACCCGCCGCAAGTGTCCACATCACGATGCCAATAATCACATCCAAAATACGCCAAGATTGCTCAGAGCCCATGATTGGCGTCAGGATGCGCGCGCCATATCCAAGGCCAAAGAAAAAGACAAAGCTAGACGTGACAGCCCCAACCCCGAAGGCCAACTTTAGCGACCCCCAAGCAAACTGGGTCGAAATCGCACCGATCAACCCCAGCGTATCAAGATACACATGGGGGTTGGCCCACGTCAGAGTAAGGCAGGTCAGAACCGCAGGCCAAAGCGGTTTGGCAGGGCCGTCGACCTCTAATACCTCGCCGCCCTTCCAAGCGGCATAAAAGCGCAGCGCGCCATAGACGATTAAGAACGCGGCCCCGCAATAGCGCAGAATGCTAGGCAAAGCGGGCCATGCGGTCGTGATCGCGCCAAAGCCCAAGACCCCGGCAGCAATCAACACCGCATCACTTAGGGCGCAAATCAGGCAAATCACAAAGACATGTTCGCGCCGCAGCCCTTGGCGCAGCACAAACGCGTTTTGCGCACCAATGGCAAGGATCAGCGAAAAGGCCGTGGAAAAGCCCGTTGCCGCTGCCCAAAGCGGCTCTGTCATGCGGCCGATTTAGGAACGGGTCTGCGGCCTGCTTTGATTTCTTCGGGGGTGGGCGGCACCACGAGCCCGGCTGAAATGACCAGCTTGGCGGCTTCTTCCACCGACATATCAAGGATGACAACAT
>CAZBBZ010000398.1:0-2969 GCA_964489925.1 uncultured Rhodobacterales bacterium | reverse complement strand
CCTTCGGTGGATTCGCGCCAGATGATCATGTCGATGTTTGCGGCGCGTGGATCGGCGAGCCGTTGCGGAGCGTTTGGATAGGCTTTGACCGGACGCACCCCCGCGTAAAGCCCGTAGCGGTCCCGCAGGCGTAAATGCGGGCTGATTTCCGTGCCGTCAGCATGGCGAATGGCAGGCAGGCCAATCGCCCCTAGAAATATCGCATCAGCTTTGCCGGCTTTTTCTTCGCCCCCCGGTTCGATATCGCGCCCGGTTTGCGCAAAATATCCAGCCCCTGCCGCGATTTCCTCAACGGCAATTGCGCAGCCGCCAATTTTTGCAACTGCGGCATGGGCCACGTCCATGGCGGCTTGTGAAACATCCACACCGATGCCATCGCCTTTGATCAGGGACACTCTTGCAGTTTCAGTCATTGTTGTTGGTCCCTCTTAGGAATGCCCTGTCTGCCGCGACTAGTTCGACCGTATTGCCCTCGGGGTCGGTGGTAAACAAACCCCGCCAGCCGATCCAATCAAAGACCTGTAGATTGTAGTCCTGCCCGATGGCTTCATAATGGGCGATGGCTTTTTCTTGTTCGGCTCGTGAAAGGCTCAGCGCGATGTGGTGCAGGCTGGATTGCGCGCCGGTGACGGGGGGTTGGTCTGACTGGGGATGAAGATCAGCACGCCCTGCGTCGTGTTTGAAAAGTGCGAGCACAGAAGTGTGACCGTGCATACCGCTTTGAAGCTGGAAAAAAATGATCCCGGCGCTGTCGCGTGTGTCGCTGAGGATCGGCAGGCCCAAGACGCGGCTATAAAACGCCGCCATCGCGTTGATATCGCCACAGCGAATGGCGATTTCGCCCAAGCCTGCGATTTGAAACGGATGGGTCATGTTTTTCTGAAGGTGATGATGAGCGCGGTGTCGCTGTCATGGGGGTCGCCGCTGGCATGTTCGTAAATCGGCACCTGTGCTTGTGTGACGTCGCGGATGGGGAGTTGGTTGAGCTGGGCCGCAAAGCCTGTCTGTTCAAAATGCGCTTCGTTGATTGAAAGAACGGCGAGCCCTTCGGGGCGCAAGCACTGCACAAGGGGTGCAAGCATTCCCGGACCCAAATGCCCATGCGTGAACGTGCCAGCGCTGACCACGCCGCCAAACCCATTGGGCGCATGATCCAACCCTTGGGTGTGAAACGCTTTATAGACGCCTAAGCGCTTTGCGATATCGAGCATGTCTTGCGACGGATCGAGGGCTTCTAGGTTCCAATCGCCCAGCTCCGCTAGGCTTTGGCCCACAAGCCCGGTGCCAGCGCCTATGTCCAGAACAGGGGTGTCTTGGTCTTGGGCTGCACTGGCAAAGGCTTGCGCCACGAACAGAGGCAACATGTAGCCCCGCTTGGCAGCAAAGTCGTCGTCATAGGTCGCGGCCCAATCACGATAGAGCGTTTCAAGCGCCTCTTGGTCGTTCGCCGCATAAGCGGCCTGTAGGTCGGGTTTGGCCCCCATCAAAACAGCCCGAACACAAGCCCCATAATCGTGCAGCCAATGGTGGCATAGCCGCCGTCTATCAGGGTCAATGCGCGCGGGCGCATGGAAAATCCGTAGTTGGTGGCAATCCAAGGTGTGACAAGAAACAGGCCGATGCCAAGCCCGGTTAGGGTCGATTTACCGAGGCCTTCGATCGCGCCCATGACCATGACGTGGCGCATCATGCCTGCCACGATGATCGCGGAAACAAAGCTGATGATATAGGGAAGCGGGTCGGGTTTGCCGTCGCCTTGGACTTGTTCTTGGGTGACGCCCGCGGCGGCCATCCACGGTTTTGCCAGCATCATGTACCAAATTGCGCCAAAGGCGTAGCTTGCGATTGCGGCGACTAGGACTGAAATGATCCCCATTCTTCCCTCCAAGAGCTAGGTTGTCGTAACAAGCTGGCTTAGAGCGGGGAGAATTGCAAATTTTTCAATGCGGATGCTAGCCCGGATAACCGCCCATGCGACAGATTTCGTCCCACTCGGCTTTTGTGACCGGTTGCACGGACAGCCGTGTGTTGTTCACCAAAACCATATCCGCCAGCTTGGGGTTCGCTTTGCACTCGGCGAGCGTCACGGGCGTTGGAAAAGATCCCACCGCTTTGACATCCACACATTCCCAGCGCGGATCATCAATGGTGCTGTCTGGGTGGATCAGGGCGCAAACCTCGACCACGCCAACCACACGCTTTTCGTCGATAGAGTGGTAAAAAAAGCCGAGATCGCCCAATTCCATCAGCCGCATGTTGTTGCGCGCTTGGTAATTGCGGATGCCGTCCCATTCTTCGCCAGCCTCGCCTTTAGCAAGTTGCTGGTCCCAGCCCCAAGTGTTGGGCTCTGATTTGAATAACCAATAGTTCATGGGGTCTACTTCTCTGATTTTGGCGGGCGGGACAAGAGCGCTTGCATGGCCGATCCTACCGTGGCCTTGCCGCTTAAGACATCATTGACCGCGCGCGCGATTGGCATATCGACATTGAATTTTTCCGCCAGTGCGCAGGTTGCCGAAGCTGTGGCGATGCCTTCGGTGGTGGCTTTGGGCGTGTCGGCACTGCGTCCAATCGCAAGCCCGTGGGCAAAGTTGCGGGATTTTTCCGACCCGCAGGTCAAGGCGAGATCGCCAAAGCCGGAAAGCCCAGTCAATGTGTCGGGGTCCGCGCCCATCTGATCGGCAAGGCGGGCGATTTCGGCAAAGCCGCGGGTCAACAGCGCGGCGCGCGCGCTTTCCCCAAAGCCCGCCCCGATGGTAATGCCGCACGCAATGGCGATTACGTTCTTTAATGCGCCGCCCAGTTGCACACCGATCAAATCCTCGCTGCGATAAAGCCGCAGGGTCGGGCGGGAAAGGCGGTCCTGTAAACGCATTGCCAATCGAACATTGGCGCCCAGCGTCAACGCGCTCGGCAGGCCGCGTGCGATTTCATCGGCAAAACCGGGACCAGATAGCACAGCGACTTGT
>CAZBBZ010000397.1:0-2978 GCA_964489925.1 uncultured Rhodobacterales bacterium | reverse complement strand
CATTACCTTCTTCCCACAACACTTCTTGGGTCGTCAGGGAATGCCACGCCGTTACATCGATTACCCGGAGCAATTTGCACTTTGGAACTATGTAAGCTCAATCGGTGCATTTATCTCTGGATTGTCCTTCGTGTTCTTCTTCTTCATCATTGCCTATACGTTGCGCTACGGTAAGCGGATCGAAGAGAAAGCATACTGGGGAGAGCATGCGGACACCTTGGAGTGGACCTTGCCCAACCCACCACCGGCGCACACGTTTGAAACGCTGCCGACACCGGATATGTGGGACAAAAAACCGAACCACTAAACGGATTAAAACAATTAGAAAGCCGCCCAATTTGGGCGGCTTTTTTGTTTGGCTCACCTACGATGTGACAAATAGTCAGTAGACCATTCACAAAATCAGATTATCTTTGGCTGTATGGCAAGCCACTCCAAAAAACCAAATGAAAGATTTTTCGTCGAACGCAGCGATGAACCACTGGTCGCAATCAGCCTGTGGCCAAACCGTTCATTGCCACGCAACGGGTTCCGCTTGGTGCTTTGCTTCACCGCCTTCATGCTTTGCATTCCTTTGCTTCCGTTGCTCGGCACCCCGGTTGGCACAGCAATGATCCCATTCTTATGCGGCGCGCTGCTATTGCTTTGGTATTTTCTGGAACGAAACTACAAGGATGGCGCGCGGCTTCGCGAAGAACTTCGTCTTTGGCCCGATTTAATCGCCGTCGAACGTCACAATGTGAATGGAGACCAAAAATTTTGGCAAGCCAACCCTTATTGGGTCCGAACTGAATTGCGCGATACAGAACATGTGGAAAGTTATCTGATCCTAAAAGGCGGCAACCGAGATATTGAACTTGGCTCATTTCTCAGCCCCGAAGAACGGGTGACGCTGCGCAACGATTTGGACCGCGCCCTTGGACAAAATCGTTTGTTCGCAAACCGATAATTTTGGCAATGCTATTTAACTATGGCTTTGTCTGTGGTTTCTCAGGTTTGAAAAAACAAAAAGGGAGATCGACTTATGAAACTGCTACGCTGGGGCGCAAAAGGTGCCGAAAAACCCGGAGCTTTGGATGCCAACGGTGAGATCAGAGATATCTCATCGCTTACGCCAGACCTTCACGGGCCACATGTTTCAATTGCTGCGCTCGAAACCCTTAAGGCGGCTAACTTATCAAATTTACCTGTGGTCCCATCGGATACCCGCATCGGGTCTTGCCTTGCCGATGTGCCCAACTTCTTTTGCGTTGGTTTGAACTATGCACGACACGCGGCGGAAACCGGTGCCGAGCCGCCTAAAGAGCCCATTCTTTTTTCAAAGGCGAGCAGTGCACTTTCTGGACCCTATGATCCGGTGATCATTCCCAAAGACAGCGAAAAAACCGATTGGGAAACCGAGCTGGGCGTCGTGATCGGCGCGCCTACAGAACATGTAGCGCAAAAGGACGTGTTCGACGTGATTTCGGGGTATTGTTTGATCAATGATGTCAGCGAGCGCGCGTTCCAAATCGAGCGCGGTGGGCAGTGGATCAAAGGGAAATCGGCGCCAACCTTTGGTCCAACCGGCCCTTGGTTGGTTACAAAGGACGAAATTGCGGATCCGCAGAATTTGTCCATGCAATTGTCCGTGAATGGTGAAACCAAACAGAATTCAAACACCTCGGATATGATTTTTTCCGTCGTTGAAATCGTGTCATACATGTCGAGATTCATGGCCTTGCAGCCCGGTGACATTATCGCCACCGGCACCCCCGAAGGTGTGGGAATGGGCCAGAAGCCACCGCGCTTTTTGCGGCCGGGCGATGTGATGGAACTATCCATCGATGGCTTAGGGTCGCAACGCCAAGACGTAGTTGCCTACGGCGGTTAAGGCCGAACACAAAAACAAAACCTCTGCGGCCCTGCCCCGTCAACTTTGGGCCGCGGATCAAACCTCATCAATAACCCGAAGGAAGCGCTGGCAAAGCTTTCAGATATGCAGCGATTGCTTTTCGATCTTCAATCGGAAGCTTGGCTGTATTTGCAATCACATCCGTCATAGAGCCCCCCGCAACATCAAACTCTGGCGTAAACCCAGACGTTAGATATTCAACGATTTCGTCATTGCTCCAAGCGGCAATCCCGCTTTCATGCGGCGTCACATTTGGAATATTGCCTTTCCCATCCGGGTTTGGACCGCCCGCCATCCACGCCCCCATGCGAGACCCGCCCAAAATGTTTCGCCCGGTATGACATTCCGCGCAGTGGCCCAAAACTTCGACCAAATACCGTCCCCGTTCCAATTGCGGGTCATCCGCAGCGTCCAAAACAAAGTCGGATCGCGCGAACAAAAACTTCCAGCCACCAAGAAGGCGGCGAATGTTAAATGGAAAACTCACGTCATGTGATCTGTTCGGTGTCGCATCAGCCGGCAAGCCATCCATATAGGCTTTCAAATCAGCGACATCCTGAAACCGCGCCTTGGCATAAGAAACATAGGGGAATGCGGGATAGTAATGCGCGCCGTCTGGCGACACGCCTTTTATCATCGCATTGGCAAGATCATAGGTGTTCCAATCCCCAATGCCCTCAGGCGACGGCGAAATGTTTGGCGCGACAAAGGTGCCAAATTCGGTATGAAATTCCAGCCCGCCCGCAAGGATTAGCTTTGCGTCCCCTTCAGCACCGGGCGCCGCATGACAAGACGCACATCCGCCTGCGTTGAAGACCAATTCACCAGCAATCGGATCCCCGATAAGACCCGCAATTTCCGTTTCATCCACAAAACTTGGCCTTGAAATCCACCAAAATACGGCAAGCCCAACAAGGGCCAAAAATACAAACCAGCGAAATGCCCATGCCATTCGTCGAATTCCTTTTCTGCGTGATGCTGAACCATAACGCTGCACAGAGGTTCGAAACAAGCTTTCCATTGACCCAAGCCGCGCAACGCGTCATCACCAAAGCAGGCTTCACCCAAACCGGCCCCACAGAGC
>CAZBBZ010000396.1:0-2982 GCA_964489925.1 uncultured Rhodobacterales bacterium | reverse complement strand
GCAGAGGGACGCGCCTTTATCAGAGGTAATGTTGGCTCCAATGACAACGTCGATAGCGACGTGTGGAAAGTGGACGGCAGCGGAAAAGGCATTTCTGCATCTTTCGAAATTTCGGGGAACACTCGAATTTCCAATCTTGATGCGGGCGTAGAAAGCGAACCAACGTTAAACGTTGCACCACCACAGCCAGAAACATCCAGCAGTTCTGGCGGAAAAATTTCCGGCCGCTACTTCGTTGATGCAGATAGAAATGACGCTGAAGGGTCCAACGACTCTGGCGTTTCAGGGGGCCGCATTAATTTGGTGACCGGAGGGCGCGTTGTTGCAAGTACATCAACCGATGGCAACGGGTACTACGGGTTCGGCGATCTAGCGACTGGTCATTATTACGTTCAGTTTGAAGCCGACACTGCGGGTCGTGGTTTTGTTCGCGGCAATGTCGGTAGCAATGAACGTGTCGATAGTGATGTTTGGCGTACAGATGGGTCAGGCAACGGCATTACCGGCACGATGGAAATCACCGGATCAAATGTCTATTCCAACGTTGATGCGGGTATCGCTGGCGGTAATTTTGTCAGCCGCGCAAGCACAGCACCAATCGGCGAAACAGAAGAAAACGCGTCTCAACTGACACCCACGGGTTTGGTTATTGACGAAACGGCGCTGATAGAAACGCCGGCTCCGGTTCCAGTATTGGCCACCATCGCTGCAGCGGATAAAATCTCGCTTTCGGGTCAACTCGCGAAGGACAAACTGTTGTTTGACGTCGCGAACCGCGAAATTCGAATTGATAACGACAACGACGGCACTGTTGACGAGATCATCAAGTTGAGCGGCGAGTTTTCGAACGGTGGTTTTCTTGCGGTGTTTGACGGAAACGAAACCGTCGTTTCGTTTAACAAATTCATCGGCTCCCTCGCCGAAGGGCGCAGCTTAAACGCACAGAACATCAACGGCGTCGAAAACGATCTTTATCTGCTGGGGACTGACGCAATTTCTGAGTTCCAAGTTTCGATAATCGCCGCCGATGCGTCAGCAAAATATGATAACTCGCTCGGCGTTTACGAATATGACGACGCTGGCAATATCACCGACGTGCGTCTGCTTGCTGAAAACATTAAGACTGCCCCCACCAGCTTTACGATTTCTGATGTGGATGTTGGCAACAAGCTTGGGTTCTTCATTATCCAAGATGGTTATAACCGCATCGATACCAGCCTGTTGGTGGACAGTGATTTGAGCATCGACACCAGCTTGGGTCGTGCAATCTTGACCAATGATGGCGATATGCTTTCCAAAGCGCAGCTGTTTGTTTCACATGACGGGTCGTTGAACTCGGATGGAATGGAACACGTTGTGTCTGGCCTTGCGAATTCTGGCGACGGAATTCAGATTGGTTTTGAAGATCAACGACGCGACGGCACCACTGACAATGACTTCCAAGATATCGTGCTTCACGTTGAAGCCGTTGATCTTGCATAAGACCGTTTGAAGTAAATAAAAGCGGGCTTTCGGCGAATATTATGTCAAAAGCCCGCGTTTACTTCATGGTTTTAGGTTCATAATTCAGAAATGACGTACAATAGTTCACTCAATTGCGTCGACTGAGTAAATTTCAATCTTAATCTAACTGCCCCTCGGTTTTTATTGTCATACAGGCAACCAATCGCTACCCTTGGCTTAGGGGTGAAGTAATATTTTTTGGGGGGATTCGTGAAAACGAGATTTTTCGCAGCACTTTTTTTGTGTTCTTGGTCTATTTGTTTCGGAGCTATTGCAGCACCAACGAAATATTTGGAAATCCAACCCGTTTCAGCCTGCCTAAACACATCATTTGGGGTTGAGTGCGCGCCGATCATGTTGGATGCCGCTAAACTGCAAGCAACTTGGCGGCAAATCGACATTGAACTTACCATTAGCGCGGCTGTAGCCTCCGATCCGCTGAATGTTGCCAACAGCGGCGGCTCCTATGACGGCTATGATTTCTTTGACAAGTTCTTTCAGTGGCAATCGGCGACAGGCGTCGCAGAAAACACTGTTTACGTAGGATTTACGCCGGAGTTGGACGGCAACATCCTAGGACTTGCCGCCGTTGGCTTTCCGTACATCATTGCGCAAAGCGAAAGAATTGGCGTTGAGACAGCAACATATGTTGTCGCTCATGAAATCGGTCACGCACTCGGAGCAGATCACTATGACGCAAGCAGTGGCCCCCTAAACAGTAGCTTTCTGCTTAGCGAAACGACCCCAATTGATCCATATGCCAATGGATTGCCAAATATCAGCGATGGTACGGCCGTGGCTGCACGAAACAGCCCCATGCTGGCAGATGCACCCACGTCGATCGCGGCAATACCAGTGCCGTTTAGCATGTTGATGCTTGCCAGCGGCATCTTGGGTTTGATCATAATTGGCATGCGCCGCTAGACGAACAACGACTAAATTCAGTTCGGTCAGCTGTTGTTCGTCAACAGGCTAGCAATCTGCTGATCAATCGATCAAGCGCAGCAAATACTTACCATAGTCGGTTTTCAGGAAGGGTTGCGCCAATTCACGCAACTCATCATCCGTCACCCAGCCCATGTAATGCGCAATTTCTTCAGGACAGCCGATCTTTTGACCTTGTCGCGTTTCGATGGTGCGAACAAATTCGCCCGCCTCAATCAGGCTGGCGTGGGTGCCTGTGTCAAGCCACGCATAACCCCGCCCAATATGCTGAACCGATAGCGTGCCTTCATCCAAATAAGTCCCCAAGACAGAGGTAATTTCCAACTCGCCCCGTGATGACGGCTGAACGCGTTTGGCCCGATCAGGCGCAGAGCCGTCAAGAAAATACAGCCCCGTAACCGCAAAGTTTGACGCGGGAACTTCTGGTTTTTCAACAATCGAAATGACTTTCCCATCATCGTCAAATTCTACAACGCCGTACCGCTCTGGATCAGCCACTTGATAGCCAAAGACCGTGCCGCCTTCTTTTTGTTC
>CAZBBZ010000395.1:0-2991 GCA_964489925.1 uncultured Rhodobacterales bacterium | reverse complement strand
CGTAGATATCATCACCACCACCGGTATCAGTGTTGCCCATCACGATTGAATTGGTCAGACCCTCGTTACGCAAATTACCCAAACTAAAGATCGTGTAGATTCCACCACCATTTCCTGTGGCCGCGTTATCTGTGATTGTCGAGTTGGTAATGTAAGTCGCATAGCCGCTGTTGTTGATCGCGATGCCGCCACCAGTTTCCGCCGTGTTGCGCGCAATGGTCGTGTTGTTGATGTAAGTTTCGCCAGCAAACTCGATCACACCGATCGAAATACCGCCACCAAAACCACCAGAATTGTCAATAATCGCCGAGCGATTGATGGACATATAACCAAAGTCGTTTGAAATAGCGCCCAAGGTGCCGCCAGTGTTGTTAGAAATCGTCGAGTCGTTGATTTCCAAATCACCGTAGTAAATCGCAATCGCGCCGGTTTCGGTACTATTGCTGTCTTTAACGACAACGTTGTTGAGCGTCAGTTTTCCCGTGGTGTCAATCGCGCCACCGCCGGACTGTGCACTTGAATTCACGTCCCGCGCACCGCCATTGGTTAACACCAAATCGTTGAGCGACTTTTCCGCTAAACCTTCTTCGCTAAAAATACGAACACGATTTCCACCGCTGATAGAAATGTCCGCATCGCCGTCACCGTCCGTGTCACCTGAAATGCTGACCGCATTGGTCAATTCTAGCTGCCCTTGGAACCGGTCCAAAGTTACCGTGCCAGACAAACCAGAACTGAATGAAATCGTGTCCGCGTCCGCGTTTGCGTTCGCTTGCGTGATCGCTTCGCGCAAGGTTGTCTGCCCATCAGATGCGTTCGTTACGTCACCTAGAGTCGTCACAACAATATTGGCCAAAAAAATATCCCCCCCGTAAGAAAAAAGCCCTGCACCCCAATTGTCAGGACTTCAGGGATGATTACCGACGGGGTCACAATGCGTCAAGCTTTTCAGGGGGTGAACAAAAACTGGAACCCTAATTCCGCCTAGCATCACGATTTTCGCCAAAAAATCAGGTGCCGAAGTCACAAAATGGGCAGAAAAGCACCAATTTTTACGGAAGTTTATTGGGAATTTTGCGCGAATTGCAAAGGGCTGATCTTTGAACCAGCGCTGCCAAAACGATTCATTTTTGGTCGTTCAAAACGAAAAAACGAGGGCCTTTTTTGGCCCCCGTTTGTAGTTCGTATTTTAGGCCAGCTTCTTGGCTTGAGGGATCCAGTTGTCGCGCGATGCGCGGCCTTTGAAGCCCTCTAGGTTTTCGTCTACCCAAGCAAGGTCTGACGCGCCCCAAGCTGCAATCTGGTCAAAGTGATAAAAGCCCATTCCATGCAGCATTTTTTCAAGCTTCGGACCAATGCCTTTGATCCGCTTTAGATCGTCAGCCTTACCACCACGGGCACCTGAAAGACCTTTTGGTTTTGTACCAGCGGATGCGGCTGGTTTAGAGGCAACAGCAGCGGCTGCAGGTGAAGCGGCAACGACACTGGATGCAAGCGCGGCAGGCGACGAAACCGCCGGCGCAGCACTTTGCGCGGACCGACAGTCATCTAGGTCATTTTGCAGACGACTACGCGATGCATTTGCCGTTGAAAGTTCGCTCGCCAAACGCGAGTTTTCTTCGCGAAGGGCGGTAAGCCCGGCAGTTTGATCGCTACTCGCCACTGCTAGATCGGCAGCTGGCTGAATGCCCAACGTGCGCAAAATCACGTCGCCATAGCCCTTGCGCCAAAGCAACCAACCCAAAAACAAGCCCAGCAACAGTGTCACAAGCATGTACAAGAACATTTGGAATAACAGATAGAACATCTAAGTTTCCCTTCCCCTAATTGTTTGAAAATCGTTTCTTTCGGATTAGCGCAAGCGCCAATCCAAAGAGATCCGTCGGTTAGCTGCGCGCCCTGCACGCGTTTCGTTATCGGCAATCGGCTTGGTTTCCCCAAATCCAACCGCCTCTAAAGTAGTTTCTGGAACACCGCGCTCGATCATAAAGTCGCGCACCGCAGACGCCCGCGCCACACTCAGCGCCATATTGTCTTCGTCTGTGCCTTGCGCATCGGTGTGTCCGCCAATTTCAACCAAGACATCCTCTGTGCCACAGGCCAGAACCATGCCAGAAATCCGTTCCAACAAAGCTCGGCTATCGGATGCAAGCCGGGCTGTGCCCGTGGAAAAGTTAACGGTTGATTGTTCCAATTGCGCATTCACTGTTTCTGAACAACGATTGATCATAGCGCCACGAACGTCATCCGTAGGGGCTACAAAAGTCGGTCGCTGATCCAGCTGATTTTGCAATGCCGCCAGTTGCAGACGCAAATCACTCGCTTCACCGTCCAAGGCACGCAGTTGTGCGTCCTTTTGAGCAATCAAATCTTGCGACCCAGTTGATGCTGCTTGCAGTTGACTTGCTTGTTCTTCAATCGCCAGTTTTTCGGTTAAAACACCGTCCAACTCACCTTGCAGGCGGGCCAGCTCGCTCCCTTGCTCGCTTGATTGGGCTTTCACCGCATCAAGCTCGGCAATTAAACGGGCTTCTTGCGCACTCGCGGTTTCAACAGATGCTTTCAAACCATCAAGTTCAACACGCAGCGCATCCCGGTCTGCAATCGCAGAATCGCGCGCGGCCGTAAGCTGTGCTTCTAGCTCTGTACTTGCGGTGTTTGCCTCGCCAATTTGTGCGTTCAAGGTTGCGATTTCTGCATCCATGTTTGTCGCACGCGATTGCAAGCCAGCCAAATTGGCCGAAATTTCCGCATTTTCATCTTCGGCAGCTTTGAGCGCGGCACGCATGTCTTCAAGCGATGCGGCTGTTCCCGATGCCTCTGCCAGTGCGGAAGTTTTTAGCGCAAGCGCATCATCCAACTGCGCCTTCATGTCATCGAGCGCCACACCTGCTTGTTGCGTCGTTGCCTCAAGCGAAGCCAAGTCTTGCTCTGCCGTTGCTTTGGCCGCAATCGCAACGCTGAGTTGCTCGTTCGTGGATTCTAGTTGTG
>CAZBBZ010000394.1:0-2992 GCA_964489925.1 uncultured Rhodobacterales bacterium | reverse complement strand
GGATCACCCTGACGGCCCGCGCGTCCGCGCAGCTGGTTGTCGATGCGGCGGCTTTCGTGGCGCTCTGTGCCAAGCACGAACAAACCGCCTGCTTCTTTTACTTTTTCTTTGGTCGCGGCAACTTCACCGGCGATACGGTCGCGGATTTTGCCGATCTCGGCTTCATCCTCGATCCCTTTTTCAGCAACCTCTAGGGCAAGCTGCATGTCCACATTGCCGCCCAACTGAATGTCGGTCCCACGCCCAGCCATGTTGGTCGCAATCGTCACCGCACCAAGTTGGCCCGCTTGCGCGACAATCGCGGCTTCCTGTTCGTGATAGCGCGCGTTTAGAACGCTATGCTCGACTTTGCGTTGTTTCAGCAGGTCGGCCAAAAACTCGGATTTCTCAATCGAGGTTGTCCCCACAAGAACCGGTTGGCCCTTTTCTTTGGCCTTGGCAATCTCGTCAGCAATCGCTTCGTATTTTTCGCCCAAGGTACGATAAACCCGGTCGTCTTGATCGTTCCGCGCAATCGGCAAATTGGTTGGCACTTCGACCACACCAAGCCCATAAATATCGCCAAATTCTTCGGCCTCGGTCATGGCGGTTCCGGTCATCCCGCCGAGCTTGTCGTAAAGGCGGAAATAGTTCTGGAAGGTCACGCTTGCCAGCGTCACGTTTTCCGGCTGAATGGCGCAGTTTTCTTTTGCCTCGATCGCTTGGTGCAGACCGTCAGACAGACGGCGCCCGGACATCATGCGGCCCGTGAATTCGTCGATCAGCATAACCTCGTTATTGCGAACGATGTAATCCTTGTCGCGCTTAAACAGCTTATGCGCGCGCAAACCTTGGGTGACGTGATGCACCAGCGAGGCGCTTTCGGGATCGTAAAGCGTTTGATCGTCGTCCAGAAACCCGGCTGAAATCAGCTCTTGCTCGACGAATTCATTGCCTTCTTCGGTCAGCGTGGTCGAGCGGGCTTTTTCGTCAATCTCGTAATGTTCTTCGGAAAGCGTCGGAATGAAGGCGTCGATCTTGGTGTAAAGGTCCGATTTATCTTCTGACGGGCCTGAAATGATGAGCGGCGTGCGCGCCTCATCGACCAAAATGCTGTCCACCTCATCGACAATCGCGAAATAGTGATCGCGTTGCGCCATTTCTGACAGCTCGGACTTCATATTGTCGCGCAGATAATCAAAGCCCAACTCGTTGTTGGTGGCATAAGTCACATCCGCTGCATAGGCCGCGCGCTTGTCGCCTTCGTCCATACCCGGCACAACAACGCCAGTGGTCAGGCCAAGCTTTGCGTAAACCTTGCTCATCCATTCCGCATCGCGACGGGCGAGATAATCATTCACCGTCACCACATGCACGCCGCGCCCGGTGAGCGCGTTCAGATAGCAGGGCATGGTCGCCACGAGGGTCTTACCCTCGCCGGTTTTCATTTCTGAAATATCGCCTTGGTGCAGAAAAATTCCGCCCATAAGCTGCACATCAAAGGGGCGCAGACCAAGCGAGCGCTTCGCCGCTTCGCGCGCATTTGCGAAGGCTTCTGGCAGCAAATCGTCCAGTGACGTGCCATTTGCGATCCGATCACGGAACTCTTGGGTCTTGTCCAAGATGCCTTGATCGCTGAGCGCCTCGAATTCAGGCTCTAGCTTATTGATCGCGTCAACCAGAGGTCGTGTCGCTTTTAGCTTTCGGTCATTCGGGGTCCCGAAAATCTTTTTCCCCAAGGTAGAAAGACCCAGCATTTTGGCTCCACTTTTCAACTTCGCGTGACAGACGGTTTGTAACCCAGAAAAACCTGGCCTGAACCCCCGTCGAGTTCGTTCCAATGCTTGCCGCTTGGGTCTGATGCGTCTATGTGGGACGATCATGGCAAGCACCAATGAGCCGATTTTTCGACCCCAAGGCATGTAAGCGGCGTGTGCGGTGCTGTCAACGTCACCTAGTAGCCGTTTGTCCCTTTTCGGGCGCGGATTGGATAAGGATTTTTCACATGCGTGCATTGGCACTTGCCACAGCGTTACTTGCTGCCACTTCAATTCAAGCTCCGGCTCAGGACGCGACCTATGACGCGGGTACGGTTCTGGCTGTTGTTAACGAAAAGCCAATCACGCTTGGCCACCTGATTGTTCTGCTGGAACGCTTGCCAGAGCAGTACCAAGAATTGGGTGACGATCAGCTGTTTAAGGGCATGTTGGATCAACTCGTGGATCAAGCGGCTTTATCTGATGTGATGGCCGGGGACGGACCTGACGATATGCGCACCAGCTTGATGCTGGAAAACGAGCGTCGTTCGATTTTGTCCAATAAGCTGGTTGATAGCATTGCCGCACAGCCGCTTGATGAAGCGGCCGTTGAAGCGGCTTATACAGCGCAGTATGGCGCGATGGAGCCGACGCCGGAAAATAACGCAAGTCATATTCTGGTGGAAACCGCAGAACAGGCCCAAGCGATTGTCGCAGAAATCGCTGCCGGGGCAGATTTTGCCGAAGTTGCGAAAGCAAAGTCTACTGGACCGTCGGGGCCAAATGGTGGCGAGCTTGGTTGGTTTGGCGCAGGGCAAATGGTGAAACCTTTTGAAGACGCTGTTCTGGCTTTGGAGGTCGGTGCGGTGTCGGAGCCTGTTCAAACCCAGTTTGGCTGGCATGTGATTAAGCTGAATGAACGCCGCGAAACACCACCGCCTACACTTGAAATGGTGCGCGCCGAGCTGGAACAATCCGTGCGTGAAATCGCGATTAAGACCGAGTTGGAAAAACTGCGCGCAGGTGCCGTGATTGAACGCCCGGACATTGAAATTCCGTTTTCAGCTATTCGCGAAAGCGGGCTTTTGGATAAATGAGCCTTAAAGTTTCGCCCCTAGCGCCTGCGGGCGGGTTTCCGAACCTGCCCGCTGTTAAAGGCGTGCGCTTTGCGGCTGTTGCGGCTGGGGTGAAATACGAAGGGCGCGATGATGTGGCGCTGATTGAGGTGGCGCCCGGTGCATCTGTGGCCGGGGTGT